>CAZDNQ010000012.1:0-21776 GCA_964506605.1 uncultured Victivallis sp.
ACCAAGACCCCCGACCAGCTCCCCTGGAAGGCTCTCGGCGTTGAATACGTGCTCGAGGCGACCGGACTCTTCACCGACTCAGAAAAGGCAAAGGGCCATCTCGCCGCCGGCGCAAAGAAAGTCATAATCTCCGCCCCGGGAAAAGGCGAAGTCAAGACCATCGTCATGGGCGTCAACGAGAACGAATATGATGCCGCAAAGCACAATATCGTCTCCAATGCGTCATGCACGACGAACTGCCTTGCACCCGTCGTCCACGTCATCCTCAAGGAAGGTTTCGGCATCGAGACCGGCCTCATGACGACCATCCACTCTTACACCGCCACGCAGAAGACCGTCGACGGCCCGTCCAAGAAGGACTGGAGAGGCGGACGCGCAGCTGCATGCAACATCATCCCGTCCACCACCGGCGCAGCAAAGGCCGTTGGCGAAGTCCTCCCGGCCACCAAGGGCAAGCTCACCGGAATGTCCTTCCGCGTTCCTACGCCCGATGTGTCGGTTGTGGATCTGACTTTCCGCACCAACAAGGACACCTCGATCGAGGAGATCGACGCAGCCCTCAAGAAGGCCGCCGGCTCATATCTCAAGGGAATCCTCGGAGTCACCGATGAAGAACTGGTCTCCACGGACTTCATCCACGACTGCCGTTCATCGATCTATGACTCCCTCGCCACCCTCCAGAACAATCTGAAGGGCGAGAAGAGGTTCTTCAAGGTCGTGTCCTGGTACGACAATGAGTGGGGCTACTCAAACCGCGTAGTCGATCTCATCAGGTTCATGGCCAAGAAGAAGTAATCTGGCCTGAATTTCAAAATCAAGACGGCAGGAAGAAATTCCTGCCGTTTTTTTTTGCAGGCAAAAGTAAATACTGGGGGTCTGCTTGGCGGAAACATGCCTTACGGCACTTGTTCGCCTATGGCGAATTAACTACAAACGTATTAAACACAATCGGGAATTTGTTCGTAGTTAAGCCCCGGTCGCACGCCTGAGGCGCATAACCCTACGGCGCCGCCAGAGGCAGGTAAACCCGTTAGGGCTGTTCTTTGCCCTTCATAAATTAAAAAGTGTCGGACAGGAATGTCCGAGGTACTAGAAGAAGCACTTGGGAATCGAGACAAAGGTTGGAAGAATCTTCGCCATATGCAGCTCATTGATTATCTGGATGCATATATAGACTGAGAAGAAGCCCATGGCATCGATAAAGGCTATCTTGTACTTCTTAACGTTCACGCTGTAGGACTCGGGCTCCTTGTATTTGAAAGGATTGGGGATTATTCTGGGCACATGCCTCATATAGTTCAGGAATTCATCGCCATGCACCTCGATCAGCCTCTTCTCCTCGCCGATGATCACGAACGGATAGTATATGATGAAGAGGACGGGGATAAGAACGATTATGATCAGGTTCTCCGTGGCCAGGCCAAGGCCAATCGCTCCAAAGAAGCTGAAGAAATACAGCGGGTTCCGGACCATCGAGTATGGCCCTTCAGTGATGAGGTTTGTCGTCTTGTTGCCTGCGATGTACAATGCAGACCAGAGGCGCCCGAGGATGCAGAAAGCCACAAGGAATCCGCCCAGCGCCTGGAATAACACGAAATGATACGGCTTGTCAACCCACGAATGGTCGGACAGGAGGAATATCGCGGTTATGATCACGACCAGGAGCCGCGACAGCAATATCCTCTTCTTCTTGACAAAGTTCCACGGTTTGCTTGGCATATTGTTCTTTCCCTTGTTGAGGGATTGAAAATACCATTCCATCAGAAAAAAACAATTCATCATGATGGGAATTTGAAAAACAGCCGCAAGTAACGATATTAAGGGACGCTTGAAACAACAATCAATATTATATCTGATAAACAAGGAGGTTTGTGATGGGTCTCAACAAGAAAACCGTGCGCGATGTCGAAATCAAGGGCAAGAGGGTCGTGATGCGCGTGGACTTCAATGTCCCGGTCAAGGAAGGCAAGGTCAAGGATGACACGAGGATAAGGGCCGCAGTTCCGACCATCAAATATATTCTCGACAAGGGCGCATCGCTGGTGCTTCTCAGCCATCTCGGGCGTCCCGACGGCGAAGTGAAGCCGGAGTTCAGCCTCAAGCCCACCGTCGACATACTTTCAAAGCTGATCGGCAAGCCCGTCCAGTTTGTTGACGACTGCATCGGCGAGAAGGCCGTTGCGGCCGCCAAGGCCCTCAAGGCCGGCGAAATTATGATCTGCGAGAACACCCGCTTCCACAAGGAAGAGGACATGAAGGCGAAGACCGACGAGGACAAGGCGAAGACTGCGGATTTCGCAAAAGAGCTCTCGAAACTCGGCGAGATCTATGTAAACGACGCCTTCGGAACAGCCCACCGTTCACATGGTTCAACCGCCAAGATCTGCAAGTATATACCCGTCTCGGTTGCGGGATTCCTCATGGAGAAGGAAATCCAGTATCTCGGACAGACTGTTGAAAATCCGAAACGCCCGTTCGTCGCGATCATCGGCGGCGCAAAAGTCTCCGACAAGCTCGAGGTCCTCAAATCCCTCATTTCCAAGTGCGACGCACTTCTCATCGGCGGTGGAATGGCTTACACTTTCCTCAAGGCGCAGGGGCACAACATCGGGAAATCACTCTGTGAGGAAGAACTTCTCGAGACTGCAAAACAGATCCTTGCAGACGCAAAGGCGAAGAAGGTCAACTTCATGCTGCCAGTCGACAATCTTGCCGCAGACAAGTTCGACAACGGCGCACAGATCAAGACCGTCGGCAACGACATTCCAGAAGGCTGGATGGCGCTTGATGTCGGCCCAAAGACTGCAGCGGCGTATTCAGCTGAAATCATGAAGGCCAAGACAATTGTCTGGAACGGTCCTATGGGCTGCTTCGAAATGCCGAACTTCGCAAAGTCGACCCTGGCTGTCTGCAAGGCCGTGGCCGAAGCGACAGGCAAAGGCGCCACAAGCGTAATCGGCGGCGGAGACTCAGTCGCAGCCGTAAACCAAAGCGGCCTCGCAAACAAGATGTCCCATATCTCCACCGGCGGCGGCGCATCCCTCGAGTTCCTCGAAGGAAAACAGCTGCCTGGAGTCGTAGCTCTCAACGACATGTGATAGAACTCCAGCACTACACAGAGCTTCAGGCGCAAGACGTCTGAAGCCCTTTTTTTACGGTATTTTTAATTCCATTAGACAAATTCCCCTGTTTGAACCGTCTTTCTTTCAGAACAAGGAGCCAGGGACAAATGCCAAACCAAATGGAAGTTTCGCAGATTATCCAGAAGAAGTTCCTGGATGACGATCCTTCGGCTCTGGAGCTGGTGTACGAGCATTTTGGAAAGCGGCTTTATGGTTATCTTGTTTCTATTTTAAGATCCCGTTCGGACGCGGAGGAGGTATTGAACGAACTGTTCATGAAGGTGGCCGTCAAGCGTGAGCAGGTCGGGAAGTCGGACAACTTGAGAGTCTATCTCTTTGCCATCGCCCGGAACATGGCCTATGAGATGTGCAGGAAGAGGTCGAGCCAGAAGGAGACGCTTTCCGTATATGCGGAATATCTGGAGCTATGCGATGACGCTGCAGGGAGATGGAACGAGGAGGAGCTGGTGGCGGCGAGGAAGGCGGTCGACAGCCTTCCTGAAGAGCAGCGGGAGGTAGTTGTGCTGAAGATATTCGAGGAGATGACCTTCGATGAGATCGCTGAACTTCTGCGGATTTCGCAGAATACGGCGGCAAGCCGTTACCGTTATGCGATTGAGAAGATGAAGGATCAGATGAAAGGATTCGGTTATGAATAAGGATATTGAGACAAGCCTGAAAGACTTGAGGCTCAGAGATCCTGCCGCTGAGCTTAAGGACAAGGTACTGGCAAATGCCAGGAAGTCATGGAATCCCAGGACTGCTGGAGGCTCTTTGAAGTTAATGCAGTTCCGCCGTCTTCTTGCAACTGCCGCTGCTCTGCTTATTCTCACCGGAATAATCGCGATATTGAATATTTCCGAGGGCAGGAAAATGCAGCAGGCCATGGCCAGGCAATGGGGGAATGGCTGGCAAAAATCCGAGAAGGCACGCTTCCTGGAGGATCTTGGACTTGGAAAGGAATATTCAAACCTCATTGCCGGAATTTCCACGGAAAAGCTGAAGCTTTCAAACATTTCACTGATTTCAAGGGATCTGAATCTCTAACATAAAAGGTGCATCATGAAACTAAACAAGTCTTTTTTCAAGAAATTTCTCCTGGTGTCAGGCGGCATTCTTCTGGTGCTGTTTGCAATAGCAGCATGCATATACACCTACCTGAATATCACATGGGGGAAGGAGCTTAGGCAGGAACTGGACAAGATCAAAGCATCGGGCAGCCCGATGACTGTGGCCGACATACATATTCAGGACTCGCCCAGCAAGGATAATGCGTGCATAGAATACCAGCAGATATTCTCGCTCCTGACCGACGGTACATATTCAGCCAAATCGGGGGGCAATGACAGCCAGGAACTGAAGGAGCTCAGCGAACTCTGCTTCACCGCCAAAGACACTTCGGAGCTTGAGGAAGCCTGCAAGAAAAACTCCGACAAGATCAAACTGCTTCTGGGAAAGGATTCAATCAGACAGGTCTTCGAGCTTCTCGAGAAAGCCTCGGAAAAGCCATACATGAATTTCAAACTCAACTATGACGAGGGTCCGGCCCTGCTCATGCCACACCTGCCAAAGATGAGGAACATCGCGAGGCTTCTGCGCGTCAAAGCTGAAATGGAAATCCTCTCCGGAGAACGTGAAAAGGCATGGGATACCATCTTGATCGGAATAAAAACGACTTTACTGCTGAAAAATGAACCTTTGATCATATCCCAGCTGGTCTATTTTGCCTGCGGCTCGATCTATTTCGATTTCATGTCGTATAATCTTCCCAGATATGGGATAGGCCCGGAACAGGCAATGAAGATCATGGATGGAACATCTCCGGAAAGGACGGAATATCTCAAGTCCATCGCGCTTTCGATTGATATGGAAAGGATCTGTCTGGGCGGCTGGGTATTCGAACGGCTCCTTCTCCGGAAGATCAGAGCCGAAGAATTCGCCCGCATGGTTGATGATTCGGGAAAGATGAACATAGGCCTATATTTCCTTGCGAAATCCCCATATGTTCCGTTTGCTAAGAAAGACTACACAGAATACCTGAAGATCATGGAATTTTTCAGGGCCCAGTTCAACCAGCCTTACTTCAAGTTGGCGCCGGAGCAGTTGGACGATGTAAAGATGCTCACCGCACTTCCACAATATTGTATATTGACCAGGATGCTCTGTCCTGCTCTCGGAAAAGTCAGGATGAAGACCGCTGAAATGGAGACACGCTCCCAGGAGACCAGGCTGCGGCTTGCGCTTGAAATCTATAAGAACCAGAACGGTTCCTATCCTGAAAAGCTCGAGGCCCTTTCTCCGCAGATATTCAAGGCGTTGCCGACAAGCGATCTGACCGGAAAGCCGTTCGAATACTCCAGGGAAAAGGACAAATACACTATTTCCGGTGGAATCCCCGTGAAGAAATAAGCCTGCCTGAAAACTCGCCTAAAACCTGTAACTCATTACAGGTTTTAGGCTTATCTGCTTGCCAGCAGCCTGCTATTATTCCAAACATTTTCTCAATTCCGCTCGAAATTTCACCTAAACGGCTTATATTGATTGGCTTTTTGAATTTTCGGACATTCACAAAATAAACATTTACGATATCACAAGGAAATCCAATCATGAAGCAGAGAAAGCTTTTCATTGCCGGAAACTGGAAGATGAACAAGACAGCCGCAGAGTCTGCGCAGCTTGTCTCCGCACTGGTCAAGAAGGTTGAAGGACTTTCAGACAAGATTACCATGACGGTATGCACCCCGTTCACATCGCTGGACAGGGTTTCCCCCATGCTCAAGAACAGCGGGATAGCCCTTGGCGCACAGAACCTTTCAGACAAGGCTTCAGGCGCATACACCGGCGAAGTTTCCGCAGCAATGCTTCTCGACCTCGGTGTCAAATACGTGATCATCGGACACAGTGAACGCCGCCAGTACTACGGGGAGACGGATGAGCTTGTAAGCAAGAAGGCGAAGTTCGCGCTTGGCGCAGGACTCCTCCCGATCGTGTGCATCGGCGAAACCCTGCAGGAACGCGAGGCCGGAAAAATGTCCAATGTAATCACGACCCAGTTCAAGGGCAGCCTTGCGGGACTTTCCGGTGAAGACATGCTTAAAGTTACAATAGCTTATGAGCCAGTATGGGCTATAGGCACAGGCAAGACCGCGACACCAGACCAGGCGCAGGAAGTACATGCACTCATCAGGAAGCTCCTGACAGATGCATATGGCAAGGCTGTCGCCGACAAGGTGATCGTGCAGTACGGCGGTTCGGTAAAGGCCGACAACGCCAAGGAACTGATGGCCAAGCCCGACATCGACGGCGCTCTCGTCGGCGGTGCAAGCCTGGATGCTGACGGATTTGCGAACCTGATCAAGAACTCGATAATCTGATTAAAACTATGTGCCTTAGTGCCTTTGTGCCTATGTGCCCAACAACTTAGAGGATAACATGGATATTTTAATTTCAGTCCTGACCGTAGCGGATGTGCTCATAGCCCTACTGCTTGTTTGTCTCATTTTAGTCCAGCAGTCGAAGGACAGTGGATTCGGCAGCGCCTTCGGCGGTCTTGGAGAATCAGTCTTCGGCGCCCAGACAGGCAGCCATCTCGCCAAGATGACTGTCGTCTTCGCCTCCCTATTCCTGATCCTGACGCTTTCGCTGGCGATCATGACCGGCCACAGGAGGGCCCCAAAGAGCGTCGTCGAGGAACTTGGAGCTCTTAAGGATGCCAAGGCGGCAACGACTGCTGCGAAGCCTGAAGCCAAGGCTGTTCCTGTAAAAGCTGAAGCTGCTCCGAAAGCCGATGCCCCTGAAGCGCCCGCAGCGCCAAAAGCAGAAAAAGCACCCGAGTCTGCAGTTCCAGCAGCGCCCGCCACTCCGGCGACTGAAACTCCTGCGAAGGAAGCTGGCGCAAAATAAGGGAATGGAAATATTCCAGACTCATGTATTCCGCCATTTTCTATGAAGCTTTCGAAGAGGAGGAAAAGATCCTCAGGAAGGTTCTGCCCAGGGGACACAGATATCTTTTCACCTGGAAGACAATACAGGAAAGCGGACATAAGACGCCACCCGCCAGGATAATCAGCACAAGAACCCAGTCAAAATTCCCTATCGAATGGGCCGGCAGCCTCGACGCCATCATCACGCGTTCCACCGGCTACGATCATGTCTCGGCCTATCTGGGGGAAACCGGTGCGGACATAGATGCGGCATATCTTCCTGAATACGCCGCCAGGGCTGTCGCAGAACAGGCGCTTATGATGTGGACCGCCCTGCTCCGCAATACCTCACTCCAGCGCAAATCATTCGAGAAATTCTTCCGCGACGGGCTCACTGGCCGCGAAATCCGCAACCGCAGGATCACAGTCATAGGTGTTGGCCGCATCGGAGGGGAAGTCGTGGACATCGCCCATGGCCTGCAGATGAAAGTCCTCGGTGTCGATATCAGGCCAAGAGCGGAAATGAAGAAGAAATATGGACTGAAATATGCCTCCCTCGCCGAAGGTTTGGAAAGAGCCGACATCGCCGTAAGCGCGCTGCCGTTGACGGAACTGACGCGCGGGATGCTCAGCTATGCAGCTCTTAAGAAGATGCCCAAGGGGTCGATATATATCAATGTCGGACGCGGTGAAGTGTCACCATCAGCAGATTTGCTGAAGCTCCTCAAGGCAGGTGTTCTCGGTGGAATAGGACTTGATGTCTATGAACATGAAAAGGAGCTCGCATCTGTGCTAAGGGACGGCCAGAAGCTTTCGAAGCTCAAGCCGGATGCGCGCAGAAGCGTTTCAGCCGTGATAGAGCTTATGAGTGATCATCGGGTGCTGCTCACACCGCATAACGCATTCAACACGGAAGAGTCGGTGGAAAGGAAATCACTGCGGACCGCGGAAAACCTCGCCAGCTACCTCAAGACAGGCAAATTCCTGACTCCAGTTAAGTAATACTTTTTGACAGGATAACATGATTCCCGGGATCTATTATCATGTAAATCCTGTAATCCTGTCAATAATTCTGGAATTTAAAGCCCCGTCGGAATATCAATGAATTCGCAGTCTATTCCGAACTTCTCCCTTATCTTGTCCATGACTGCAATCACTCCGGGTTTTTCTGTGGCGTAATGCCCGGCGACGATGACGCTGACATCCTCCTCGTTGATGAAATGATAGGACGTATGGTTCCCCTCGCCGGTTATGAAGCAGTCGAGTCCCTGCCTGGCAACTTCGACAATACCTTCGGGCCTGCATCCGCCGCCTGAAATAATGGCGGCTTTCCTGACAGGTCTTGAGACATTTCCCATTATTGAACAGCTGGTGCCGAGTTTCTTTTCGACAATCTTTGAAAGCTCTGCGACGCTGACTGCATCCTTGAACTCACCGGCAACACCAAGCTCCCCGCCTGCGTATTTCGCAAAATTCCTGCAGTTGCGGAGTCCGAGCATCTTTGCAATAAGTGCGTTATGCCCTATCTCGGGATGCATGTCAAGAGGAAGATGCGCGGCATAAAGGGAGATGTCATTCTTAAACAAAGGTGCAAGCCGCCTGGCATTCGAGCCGACCAGCCGCCTGAGGCTGTCATTCCAGCTGATGCCGTGGTGGACGAACACGAAGCCGGCATTCTTCTCCACAGCCTTCTCAAAAAGTGCGCAGCATGCATCGACTCCGAAGACCGCCTTTTTCACGGTCATGGCTCCCTGCACCTGGAGGCCGTTGTTCGAATCATCCTTGAGATTGGGATTTGTCAAAAGGAGGGAGTCCAGATATCCGACTATTTCCTTGAGTTCTGCCATAAAGCCTCTCCCATATTGCAATTTCTGATTTCAGTTTATTCCCGGCGGCAATCAATGAACCTGTACTTTATGATCTTCCATCTCAACTCGGAACCAGATTTGCCGTCCAGCCATTTTTCAAGTTCATCCGGATTCTTCAAGGAGGATATTTTTTTCAGCTCATCGTACGAAGCCCTGAAGAGGATCGGAAGTGAACTTGATATGCCGGCTCCTTCCAGATTGCGTTTGGCGCTGAAAAAAATATTTCTGTTCAAATGGTTCCTGACAGCAGGAACGACGGGTAGATGGCGGCAAGTATCCAGAAGGGCCATATCGGGATCTTCTGGTCAAGTCCGAAGAAAAGCCTCATTATCTGGACCCCAAGAAGTAGAAAGACAGGCAGGATGAACAGGATTGCGTCATAGTCATGCCTGAAGCAGTTGCCCATGTACCTTCTCAGGCGGCTGGGCGAAAGCCGGTAGGCGAAGAGCTCCTCGAAGGTCCTGTCCCTCACAGGCATCCTTGCTACGTGGCACAGCTCATGGGCGAGAAGCTCATCCCTCGTATAAAAAAGCCAGCGCCTGCATTTTGCGAAGTTCGCACGGATTATGAATATGGACAGCTGGTTCTGGTCGGGAAATGAGATGGCGCAGCCACCCCATAGGATCCCAAGGCTTTTGGAAATGAAGAATCCTGGGACCCAGTCGATGCTGAACCCATAATATCTTCTGGTCAATTCTGCAGCCTCGGTTAATATTTGAGGGCTTATGCGCTTCCTTGTGTCAAGAGTGAATTCCCCGAAGATATTATAATTGTCCGATGAGCTGAGATCCTTTTCTATCTCGGAATATGATTCCGCCATCAGCAGGAGTCGTTTCCTGTAGGCGTCAATCTCCTCGCCCGGAGCCATCAGATATCCACAGGCATCGGCATCTGCCAGCCCCTTCATATCGGATTCAGAAAGGGATTCTATGGTTTTCCTGTCAGGCAGAGACATTTAGCCCCTTTCCATTCGTATGCAAAATCTTCGTCTGAAAATTCTATCCCTGCAGGGACTTTTGGAGTTCGACCTGGAATTCCTGGATGTCTTCTGGCGTCGGCTTCCCGGTCGCCTTTTCCAGGCCCAGCCTGCCCATCTGGTCAACGAACCAGTCGGCCTTGACGCCGGAGGCGAAGGTGGCACTTCCGCTGAGGGCGACGCCGTGGCGTGCAAGCTTGCTGATCTCGATCTTCGTGCCGCCGGTCCATTCGCCCTTGTCTCCGGATATCACATCCTCCTCCCCGCCGGCGTCCTCATCCTTTCTGGCCGCCTTCTCTTCCTTCTTCTTTGCAGCGGCATCTGCAGCCGCCTTCTCTTTTTCCTTTTCGCCGGCCAGGTTCTTCCAGTCTACATTCTCAAGTTCCGACGCCATGAGCCTCAGGTCCAGGAAAGTGATGATCTCCCCCTTGTCGTGAAGTATCTTCTGGATTTCAGGGAGGGAAACCCCTTTCTGGAGGCTTTCATATACAATCTTTTTGACTTCGTCGCGGTTCATTTCAGTTTCCTCGGAATTAATTTATTCTCATATGGATACAGGTTTCAAAATATCAGAAATTGAAAGAAAATCAAATAGGCTGGCCCTGTAATTGTACTGCAGATTTGAAAACAGCCGGATATGACAGTAGTTTTCACTGTTTTCAAGGGGATATTATCACTCCTGGCCCCCGTGGAACCTCTGAAAACCGGCATATGGCACGAAAACTGCTTAAAAGTCAGTATGTTTTGGGGGATTTGATCGTCGGGAATTGCAAAAAGGAAGTGTGAACAATGGACTTTCACATGTTCAAGCATGGGAATGAGCATGCCGATTCCGGAATACTCGACCTCCACAGGGAAAAGACACAGCTCATCACAATCAAGCCCGAACTCGACTATCTCGAGGACGGCTTCATCCTGTGCAGCAACTGCGGTACCAGGATCCATCTGGACAACTCCATTCCGCTGAGCATCTCGAAATGCCCCGGCTGTTCGAGCTCGAACTTCATTCCCCTCCTGATCAAGGACTACTGGCTGTATGAACCGTTGGGCGGTGGCGGGATGGGAAGCGTATACCATGCGTTCAACAGGCATGATTCCGCCATTGAATACGCTGTCAAGATCCTGCCGAGGAAGCTGAAAAACGACAACTTCCTCATCGAATCGCTGATCACTGAAGCCAGGACCGGCAGCAAGTTCGGCAACCATCCGCATCTGACAAAAGTCTACGAGTATGGCCTCTGGCTGGAGGAATATTATGCCGTCTATGAATTCATAGAGGGGATACGCCTCGACCAGATAATCGAATCCCCGGTCAAGCGTCCCGACAGCCAGATCCTCCTCTGGTCCCTGCAGATTTTGTCTGCGGAACAGCACATGTACGACTGCGGATACCTGTTCAGGGATCTCAAGCCCCAGAACGTGCTGATAGACAGGGATGGCAATGTGAAGATGATCGATTATGGGCTTGCAATACCGGTACAGGAGGCCATCAACGGAAGCAAAGCCGACCAGATACTTGGCTCCCCCCATTATATTCCGCCTGAAAGGATAGTGGGCGCTCCGGAGTCGCAGTACAGCGAAATATACAGCCTCGGGATGCTTATGTTCCATATGATATCAGGCCAGACCTTCTATTCCGCCGAGGACATCAAGCATCTCGTCGAAAAGCATGTCCTATCTCTGAGGATGAACAATTCCCTCGGGAAGCTCCCGGCGAAGACCAATCCGGAAATAGTCAGGATCCTGAACAAGATGATAAAGCGCGATCCATCCCAGAGATATCAGTCATACAAGGAACTTGGGGCAGAACTTTTCAGGGAATACAAAAATATGGCAGCTTGAACTAATTCCTGCCGGCCTGTATTCCGTGTTCTTTGGCAGATTCCCTCCCCCCTGAGAAGGGCGTTCTGGAAACGGAACGCCCTTTTCCTTTGCAAAATGAATATCAACGCAGAGTCGCAAGGACGCCAGGAATGGTGGATGATCCTATGTGGAAGTAGCCCGGGATAATATCCCGAGGGGAACTGCTGGGTGATACCCCCGCGTTTCTTTCTACAACTCAGCAGTATTATATCTGCAGGTCATTCCTTCGGAAGAGGCTTGTCTTCCTTGCCCAGTACCTTCTGCTCCTCAAGGGAGGCGCGGAGGCTGTCGGACACAGGCTTGGGGAAACTCGCCAGGCAGCTGTTGATGACCTTTGATTTGATTTCGGGATACGGGGGAAGCCCGACCCTGGTCCAGCTCACATTCTGTGCCTGCTTGTAGTATGCATAGATCGTCTGGGCCATCTTCTCGTGCCCAACTGCCGTATCTGCATCGCCATATGCGAGGAAATACATGCTTCGGAATATCAGGCCGTCGATTATGCCCATCACCTGCTTCATGGAACCGTCCTTGGCATCCTCGAGGAATTCCTTGAGGACAAAGTCCTCTAGGCTCTTCCTGTACCTGGGATTGCCCGGAAAATCCTTCCTCAGTATCGCCAGATATTCGCTCGCCTTCTCGTATTTGCCGAAATTATACATGCTGACAATCGCATCGACCATGAAGTTCTCCCTGGCGGACTTGAAGGAATTGGATTTCTGCCGTTCATAGACATCCTCAAACTCCTTCTTTACGGCATCCACGATGTTGAAGTTCGGCGCCAGCATGAGGCTCTTGAAGTTGTTCTTGTCGAATATGAGGAGGCGGCCCGACTTGAACGCCTCTGCAAGCGACTGGGAGATCATGCGCTCGCAGTTGATGTCCGGCTCGCTGGACTGCTGGTGCTCGAGACCGAGGGTGGCCCAGTATATCGCATGCGCCTCGGGAAGACGCCAGTCTAGTTTTCCATACTTGTTGTTAATCTGGACAATCTTGGCGGCATCAAGCTTATATCTGGCCTTGAGGAATCTTTTTCTCAGATAGCCCTCGACATTCTTCAAATCCGAAGCGTCCTTCAGCTTCTCAGTGAACTTTTCCGGCAACCTCCTGTTCTCCCTGAAACTCTTCTCCAGCGCCTCAAGGCTGCCAACCCCTGAATCCTTTATCGCCTTCCAGACCGGTGACTTCTCATCAAACCGCTTCTTGAACTGCTCCTCGTTGTCGGGCATGGACGCCAGGAAATCCCAGTCGGGTTCAGGAGCGCCGAACGCATCCATCAGCTCTGTAGCCATCTGGTTCTTGTAATAGATGTTCGCATCATCCATTATATTGCCCATCTTATGCTGGTAGATCCAGCCAAGTTCCTTGTAGAGGATGGGGTCGGCAGGATTGTAGTTCAGAGCCTCGTCCCTGATAAGCTCGATCCCCCGCTTCACCCAGCGCCACCTGTCCTCGGCGGACGAGAAAGTGACGGATATGTTGTACGCCATGTTCCAAGCGAGATATGCCGTCGCACCTGTAAACCTCGGCTGCAGCTTGGTGATCCACGATGCAAGCTGGACCATCTCGAAGTACTGCCCCTTGTCCTGCAGCGCAATCGTCCTGAGCCAGAGCAGATCAGCAACAATTCCCCTGAAACTGCCAAGGGCGACCGTCGTGAACGCGACTATAGGCGGCGCGTTCTCCACGGGATCCGTGTCGGTCAGCTTCTCCTTCACCTTTATATCGTTTATCCTCTTCTGGACGAAGTTAGTGCGGACGATGAAGACAGCCGTCACCATAAGGAAGACGGCCAATGGCACCAGTATTTTTCTCATGAAGCTCATTTTCTTATTATCGTCCCCAGTTCCCTTCTCCTGTACAGGAGCATCCCTATGATGAATATCGGAGCTCCCCGCAGGATGAAGAACTCCAGAACAATCCTCGCCATGTACGAAAACTCGATCAGCTCACCGTTCGCGACGGAATCCGAAACCTCGAACTTCTGCATCGGTATTATGCCCCATAGTATCGAATGGCTTATAACCCTGGCCGCAGTTTCGTGCCAGGCCTCATACTGGGTCAGTTCGTCGTCATCCGAGAATTCACCCTCGATATTTATGATGTAGGACGCGCAGATCCCGATCAGCAAATACGAGAACACGACAAATACGGCGGTCGGCATCGACAGCAGTCCTCCTGCCGCGCATGCGAGCCCTGCAAGAAAGAGAATCCTCAGGAATGTCATGAACACCGCCCTCAGATAGTTCTCCCAGAAGGGCCCTGCGTTTATAAGAAGCTTAGGCCCGTCAGCGGCCTGGAAATATACCGGCTTCTGTTCACGGTCGAAATTGGTGAAGACCATGGTCACGGTCCCGTCCTTGTCGACGACTGCAGGCGTCAGAGCCATCTCATGGAAGACACCGCACATCTCCCTTTCGGGATATGCCGACCTGGGCACGAATATCTCCCTCATCTTCACTTCCTCGCCGGGCTTCCTGTCCTTCTCCTCGTTCTCAGGGACGAAAATCTTGACGCTCCACGAGCCATCCGTCTCCCTCTGCTCCTTAGACGAGATCTTCCCGACGTATATCCTATACCTGAAATAAAGAGGTGTCTTCAGGTCCTTGGGAACCCCTTTGTAGTCCCAGTACCTGGAGTTCGTCGGCCCCGGCTTCACTTCACCCAGCTGGGCGACGATCTGCTTGCGGAGCTCGCGGAGCATCTTCCGCTTTTCAACATTGGACAGGTTCTGGAAATTCTCCGCCTGTGCCGATTTGAGATATGCAATCCGCTGCTTGAACTCCTCCTTGACCTTCGCATCGATATCCGGCAGGTCCGGAAGGAAAACCCGTCTCCCGACAAGCACTTCGTTCTCAATCCTCGCCTTCTCCTCTGGAGAGAACGGCTTATTATAGAACTGCCACAATATCAGTCCATAGACTATGCCGGACGAGACCAGCAGGAGCATGCCGTGCATGAGCACTACGCCGAGCCATTTGCCAATCCAGACCTTCACCCTGGAAACAGGCTTCGTCAGGACCATGTGGATCTGGTAGGTTTCAAGGTCGCTGGACAACGTAAAGCAGCTCACCCATATCGTCGACAGGGAAAGGATGAACCCGATGGCGCCAAGGCAGTATTTCAGGGACACCTGGATATAGCCTGACGCCGTACCGTCGCCCAACACCGTGTTGGGGAGGATTACGATCGTGAGGATGAGCAGGAAAAGCAGCAGGTGGAATATGTGCGACCTCATCGCGGCCCTGCAAGTGAGCTTGACTATTGCCCATAACGATATCATTGACCACCAAGGGAGGATTTATTTGTTCTTGTTATCTTTCGAGGAGACAAGATGGGAAAGCTTCTTGTTTATCTCTTCACTGCCTTCAACAGGCTTTGGCTCCGGCTTGTCCTTCTTCTTCTCATGCTCATGGGCGACCAGCCTGTCCAGCTTGTCTTTGGACTCCGCGGCAGCTTCCTCTTCAGGCTTTTTCCTATCAATTGGCTCCTCAGGCTTCTTCTCCTCCTTGTGGGCGCCTGACGAAAGCCCCTTCAGGATGGCCTCAGGCGCACCCTCATGCCTCAGGTAGCCTGCAATCTCTCCGCCGCCCTCGGCGCCATAGGTCTTCACGCTTTCAGTCCTCGCCCTGTTGACCACCTCGAGGAAAAATTCCTCAAGGGAGCGCCTCGGATGATCAATAACGAACTCCTCGCCCTTCAGATTTTCCCTGAGTATCTTTATCAGCTTCTCAGTGATCCCCTGCTCCAGGAGCGGAGTCGTTATGCGGCTCGAAGACGATATTGTAAGCAGTTCGTTCAAGGTGCCGGAAGCCCTTATCGTTCCGCCGTATAGTATTAGCACCCTGTTGCTGATGTCTTCGACATCGCTCAGGAGGTGGCTGCTGACAATCACGGTCTTGCCCTTTTTCTGCAGGAACATTATGAGATCCTTTATCTCCTTGCATCCTATTGGGTCAAGCCCTGAAGTGGGTTCATCAAGAATCAGCAGGTCCGGATCGTTTATCATCGCCTGGGCAAGCCCTATCCTGCGCGCCATGCCCTTGGAGAACTCGCCGACAGGACGGTTCCTGACATGGCTTAATCCGACCATCTCGAGAAGCTGTTCGCTCCTGCTCCTGCGTTCGACGGCTGAAAGGTTGAACAGCGCCCCGAAGAAGTCCAGAGTCTCCATCGCAGTGAGATATTTATACAGGTACGACTCCTCCGGAAGATAGCCGATCCGCATTTTCGACCGTACGTCGCGCGGTGATTCGTTGAAAACGGTGATGGATCCTGCGGTGGGATAGAGGAGCCCGAGAAGCATCTTTATGGTAGTGGATTTCCCGGAGCCGTTCGGCCCGAGGAGCCCGAGGACTTCGCCCTCATAGACCTCGAAGTCTATATCATTGACAGCCTTCGCCTTGGGCCGGTTCCAGAAATCGCGGAATTCCTTGGAAAGACCGACAGCCTTGACGACGGCTTCCTTGCTGGCTACAGGTTTCTGCAAGTGGAGTTCTCCTCTGTTTATCCAAATTGCCCGTTCTTCTTCTAATAATCAGGTAAAATTATCTTTTCAGGATTACTATTTCAAGGCGGCAATTAAAAAGAATGCCACTCCAGGCAGGCCTAATTCCAAAACCAGGCGCAGCATCAGTAGCGCCAGAGTGGAACAGGCGAGTTGGCGACAACCTGCGGCTCCCATGTTCTCAGAGCCGGGGGAAGAATGTGGTTGGGCCGGTGAGTCTATTCGCTGGTTAGTATTTTTTCAGGCTGGTTTGAATGACTTATAAATGGCAAGACAGCTTTATTGCATTAGATATATTGTAATATATAGTACTTTACTATTTTCCGCATGAGTCATCTGGGTTCTTTGTTTGCATATCGCAAATCACTGCTTTAGACACTATGTTTTAGTTTTCTATTCTCGAAGGGGGTTTTATGGCGCTTAAGGTCGTGTGTCCCTGCGGCATGGAGGTGATTTCCTTCCAGAAGCGTCCTGGAGATGTGATTGTCTGCAAGAAATGCGGCAATGAAATTACGATCCCCCATGTTTTCGAAAACGAGACGCAGACCTTCAAGGACATCGGCTCAAGCACGGTCGACGGGACCTACCACGCCAAAAGGCAGGAAAAGTCTAGCCTTCCAGAAACCCGGAAATTCAAAAGTCCTCCGCATCCTGTTAAAAATGGCTCTTCACCACAGGCTTCTACAGGGATTTCCACTGGTGGCGATGACAGAGCGGAAAGCCAGAAAGAGCCGCCTGCCCCCCCTGTGCTAGGGGCTTCCGGAAAGAAGATTTGTCCAGACTGCCTTGAGGAATCCAAATCCGAAGCGGTGCTCTGCGTGGAATGCGGATACAACTTCGTGACCGGCAGGCGGACCAATACGGATGTTGCCAACATGCCTCCTCAGCAGACGGGGGTGAAGAAAAGAATCAAGCCTGTTTTTAAACCAGCGATGTTGTTTTCGGCTGGCAAAGCCGTTTTGCTTCTTGCAATTATAATTTTCTGTGTCGCTTATGTGATACATTTTCTCCGTAAAAGCGATTATCCGTCCCCACAGCCGCATGCTGTTGCAAGTTCCCTCCCCCCTGCTCCAGCCGGTACCACGGATCCTTCAGGTCAGGTTTCCGGATCCATGGGACTTCCCCAGACACAAGTCCTGAATTCGCATTTGTCAGCCACCCCGGCTGTTGACAAGTCAAAAGGAGGCGTCCAATCCCCGGCCATCAATATTCTGCTTGAATACGAGGCCTCATCTGACATTGTGATGTCTGCGATATGGCCTGGCGCATCCTGTCTGGAACTGCAGCGTTCAACATCAAATCCGAATCAGTACAAGGCCATACAGAAGATCGGGAAGGATGAACTGCAGAAACCTTTGAAGAACAAGCAGTCCTGGAAATACGAAGGCGGGAAGAATGTCCAGAGACGCATCTACATGTGCAATTTCACGGATTTGGATGTCAAGCCGGGGGAAAAGTATTTCTACAAGCTGGTCTCTCTTGATGCAAACAGGAAAGTCCTTTCCGAAACCGGATACTGTTCCGCAGTATCCCTGCAGCCGCCGACAGCTGAGATGCTTCCGTCCGGAGAAGGGAATCCCTCCCTGAGCTGGAAGACCCAGGCGATGGATAATTCCGCATTCGTGCGTCCCCCTAAGATTGTCGTAAGCCTGTCCAGGATCGGGGAGCTTGCAAGGTTCCCATACGGACCGGGGTCCTTCAAATCTCCTCTGCAGGCGAAGGATCAGTTCGAAAAGCAGATGGATTTTGAAGTATCTGTTGAAGCTGCGGCCTACTGCGACTACTGGGTTTCTCCGGGACATCAGGGCAGGAAGCTCGACATAGAACGACTGTGTACGGCGATAAAATCTCCAGCTCCGGCAGCTCCATCCGGGCCTCCGGCAAGGATGATCATGAATTTTGAAAACCAATCCATCATAATCCGGACTCCGGGAACAGCCAATAACATAGCAAACATTGAAATCCCACCTGATCTGGGATGTTACGAGATATTCTGGAATATGCCATCATCTCTGCGCCTGGACAGCTTATCGATCAGGAGCCCTCATTATAAAATGGAATGGGGGAAAAAGGATAATTCGATTTACAATATGGAGGGATATACAAAGCTACTGGCTCCCGGCTTGTCCGAACGTTTCGAATACAATTATTCCTGGATGGATTCCAAGACCATTGAAAAGACCGAGAAACTTCCTAATGGCGGAAGCCGGACAACATACACAAAAGATGGCAAGGAGGAGATGTTTTCCGCATCTGTCAGCGCAGTAAGGGCACCGCTTCCGGCAGGCCTGGCAGCCTATCCTGGAGATGGGCTTGTCCGCCTAAAGTGGCTTCCCCTGGCATGGAATGAATCTGACTGGATAGAGAAGCCATATTTTGTCCTCCGCCGCAGCGACCAGACAATGGCAAAGCTCAACAAGGACAAGATCGAATTGATGGCGGGAGAGGAAATTTTCGCAGGAGAAGCGGATTCGTCTGAATTTACAGACCGGAACCTGGTCAACGGACGGACATATTTCTATTCACTGGAGATACGAGGCGTCACCAGTGCAAGCTGCTGGTGCCAGGGGCCGGGAAAAATTCCATGGAATCTTCCCGTGCGCTCAGGATTCCCCAGGGGGTGCCTGAAGTATTCTGTGAATGCTACACCTGGTTCACCCGAACCGCTGCGGATCGCACTTTTTACCGAAGGGGGCAGCAATCTGGGCGCATATGCGGTAACAATGCAGCTCACACGGGCGATAAGCCGTAAGCCATGGATGCAGCTGGTTGAACGCGTATCCGCGGCTCCGCTCCTGGAAGAGAGGATTGTCTCGGAGCTTCAGACGGATAAAATCCAGCCATCAACTGTCGCAGACCTTGTACTGAGAATACGTTCCCGCAACGAGGGGTACGGCCAGGTGGTCGACGTCTGGCTGGAGGATTTCCATAACTCAGCGCGTGAAAGATTGTCGAGCATACCGGCAGACCATCTGGATGCGGCTGCATCCGCCGATGCGGTCCTCAAACAACTCAGCACCAGATTTTCCGAATGGGAAACCCGCCTGTCGTCAAGTTCCAAAAAAGATACTCCCGAAATGAATATCCGTACGGTTATTATCGCCGGTTTCCAGCCATTCACGGAGGAAAGCAGAAAGCAGATCCCAGAAGGGGGAAATCTCGACGCCCTTCTCACAGCTGCACTTTCAGGAGCCCAGAATATCAAGATAGCCGATCGTGAAAAGGTCCGCACCGCCTTGTCGGAGCTTTCACAATCCAACTCCATGTCGACCGAATCACTGCTGCATCTTGGTAAAACACTTAAGGCGGATGTCCTTCTGACAGGTCATTATGGCGTTGAAAAAGACCGGCTTCTGCTTGTCGTCCGGCTGGTCGACGTGGACAATGCAATTCTTCTCAGGACATTTGAGGTTGAAGGCTCTTTATCCGACCTGCAGCCGCTTGGGAAGGAGCTTGCATCGAAACTTACAGCCCAGGGAGTTGCTGTCTCCGATTCATCACCTCTGTCAAGATGGCTTGAATCCCAGGCATATAATTCTGCCGAGCCGGACCTGAACCGCGCACAGACACTGGTACTTGTGTCTCCGGAAACCGTATCCTACCATTTTGACCGTGGACAGAAATACAAGGAGAACAGGGAATACCAGAAGGCCCTTGACAGTTTTCTTGAAGGACTCGCGTTGGCCGAGAAGAAGGACGACCCATGGCGTTTCTACGAGTCTGCCGCGGAAGTAATGCGCCTGCAGGGCAAGCCGATGGAAGAGGTCGACCTGTGGAAACGGGCCATAGCAAACTGCCAGAAGCGTGGCATATCAACTGATTCCGCCTATCTGAGATTATCGCAAAGCCTGCTGTCTGCCAAAAGGAATTCAGAATCAATCACGGCGCTGGAGATGGTAAAAACTCCTTCGCCTGAAAAAGGCGCCATATATGAACAGCTCGGACTTCAGAAACAGGCGTTTCAAACCTACTTGGGCTGCCCGACGAATTACAAGGCGTACTCCGCCCTTGTACGCCTTCTGGAAAATACTCAGTCCAGGGAGGAACGCAATACAATCCTGCAGGAGATGCTTGCCTCGCTCCGCGGAGACCGTCCATATCAGGTTTTAAAGATAATCAACGAGCTCAAGACTGCAGGCAAGGCGACAAATGAGATCCTCCTTGAAGGAGCCGATGTATCACAACGCCTCGGAGACGACGTGCTTGAACAATCCTTCCTTGAACCGATTCTTTCCTCCAAGGAAGAATCTTTCGCAAAGATGAGCGCCACGGAGAAGCTGGCCCGACAGGCCCGCAGGCAGGGCAGGAATGACGAATTCGCCGATTTGATGAAAAAAGTCCTGCAGTTCCAGGTCAAGGGTAAGGATGCCGACTTGCTTAGGGAGAAGGTGAAAATGTCTCTCGCCTCCTTGGAACGGACAGATAAGAAAATCATGAAGCTCTCCTCTCCCGGCGATCCTTCATCATATGGGCAATCCTGGGATTTTGCAGTCAACAATATGCCTTTCCGCATCTACGAGAAAGGAATACTGGTCCGGATGAAGGTAGGAAATGCAAAAGATCCCCTATGGATGTATGACTTGCACGCCGTTGAGCCATACAAGTTTAATCACGGCAGCGGTAATTCACTTATTATGATGATGGACGGCGGGGCGGTCCAATATCTCCCGGATATCGATGTATTCGCAAAAACAGTTTTGATTGAAGGGAATACTGTCTTGATCTCAGATATCCGCGGAGGAGTCCTGCACGCACTAGACAAGGAGACTGGGCAGAAGCGATGGACATATACTGACTGGGCCTGGGTCTCCGCCGCCAGCTGCGATGGTAACCTTGTTTTCCTGGGCAATTCATTCGGCGACCTTACCGTTCTTGATCTTGCAAGCGGGAAAACGCTGCGATATTTCCCTCATCCATCAAAACTCGAAAACACTGCGAAAGAGGAACTCCCCGTCATAAGCATCGACAAGAAACTTGGCTCTGTCGGATTCAGCAAACCGTCCTTGTTCACTCCATCCAACGGAATGTTCACCTCAACTTTTTCGCATTCCATAACCCTGAAAGACAAGCTCATTACAATATTCGAAAAAACTGAGATGAAGAAAAACAGCCCTGCGCCGGAAAAGCAGCAGGTAAATAAACCCGCACCTGCCACCGCCTCTTCCACTCTTCCACTTGAAAAAGCTCTTTCAGAGGCAATGAAAGACATCCAGATTTATGATCCGCAGCATGGAAGATTCCTCGATGTGGAAATCAAGATTTCGAAGGAAGTTGCCGCAGTCTTCGCCAAATGCCAGAAGAATGACGAATCTGCAACCGCTGAATTAAAGAAAATGCTTTCGCTTGAAGGTTCTTATTCCGCCCTGCATGGCTATATAGCTGCCGGCCTGGTGGGCAGATTGATGCCTGATAAGAAATTTACGGCCTCGATGGTTAAAGAGACCAATCCGAACTGCTCTCCTGAATTCAAGGCCATATACAGCAACGCGTTGGCTAGCATCGGAGACCCCCAGGCCA
>CAZDNQ010000013.1:0-21506 GCA_964506605.1 uncultured Victivallis sp.
GTGGTGGTCAATGATCCCGGCAGGCACCGGATCAAGATCTACACATATTCCGGAGGGCTTGTCTCCGTCTGGAAAAGCAATCCCACGACAGCCATCGGGGGTTTTTCAGGTTGTTGCAATCCATCTCATATTGCATTGTGCCCGGACGGCAACATAGTTACCAGTGAAAAGGCGATACCGAGGATCAAGCTGTATTCGCCAGCCGGAGATTTCATAGGCGTGGTAGCTCCTCCTGAATCGTTCGTCTCCGGTCAGTCGCCCTGCGATGTCGCAGCAGGCGGGAATGGCAGGATATATGCAATGGATCCGGCCACGGGGAATATCAGGGTTTTTGTCGAAAAGAAGAAGGTGCCATAACATATGGAAAACAGGATTTCACGGCGTGAATTCGCAAAACTGGCTGCCAGAGGGGGGATTCTTGCGCTCCTGGCCTACTGCGCGTTCAAGACTGTCCTCCGCAGGCCTGAGCCTGGAAAAAATATCAACGAATGCCAATATCCTGGAAGGGCATGTTCCGGATGTGCGGCTTCAGACGGATGCAAAGGCAAATTGCAGAATTTCGGAAAGGATTCCTGAACATAAATGGCTGACACTGGAAAAACAGATACCAATGACGGCGTTGCTGCGCCAATGGGCAGGCGTGAGATCCTCCGCAAGGCTGTCGCCGCATTTTTATTCCTGGCGATCGGAGGAGGAGCGCTGGCGCTTCTGGGCAGGTCAAGGAAAAAGGGCACGGTATGGCAGATCGATCCGGCCAAGTGCGTGCAATGCGGACGCTGCGCCACCCAGTGCGTGGTCTCCCCTTCCGCCGTGAAATGCTTCCATGCGTTCAACGTGTGCGGATACTGCGATCTCTGTTTCGCCTATTTCAAGCCGGGGACATTGGAGTTTGACACGACCGCGGAGAAGCAGGTGTGTCCCACCAACGCCCTAATAAGGAAGTTCATAGAGCAGCCTTATTATGAATATACCGTCGACAAGGACAAGTGCATCGGCTGCTCCAAGTGCGTGAAGGGCTGCCAGACTTTCGGCAACGGGAGCCTGTATCTCCAGGTGGATCACCAGTACTGCGTCAACTGCAACCAGTGCTCCATCGCCAAGGCGTGCCCGGCGGACGCCTTTGTAAGAGTCCCTTCGGACAAGCCGTATCTGCTCAAGGGAGTGCAGGCAAATGCGGGCTCAGCCCGTAATAAAAAAATATGAACATCCAACATTCAATCCTCCTCCGGAGGAAACTTCGAAGTGAAAAACACAAATCGTTCGAAGTTGGAAGTTCGATGTTGAGTGTTCGATGTTCATGATTTAAAAGTGATTTGATTTTATATTACATTGGACGACACAAGAGAACCTGAATGAAAAATGTTTCAAAGATCATCATGCTTGCATCGGCGGTAATGCTGATCCTCTCCTCGTTTGTGTATGCCGCGGACCGTTTCCCTCGCCCGGACTTCACTGAGACGAAGCACCAGTATCCTGTCGTCCAGCATGTCCAGGCGCGTCCCGCAGTCTTCGAATATGTCGACACAGCAGTGCTGCTGGGCTGCCTGGTACTGGCAGTTATGGCATTGAAGTCGCGCTCCCGTAGATGGCTCTCTCTCCTTGCTTTGTTTTCAGTGATCTATTTCGGTTTCTACAGGAAAGGATGCGTGTGTCCGGTCGGCAGCCTGCAGAACATGGCGCAGGGGATCTTCCAGAGCGATTTCCTGGTGCCTGCGGTTGTAGTCCTGTTTTTCACGATCCCCCTGGTGTTCGCATTGTTCTTCGGCAGGGTCTTCTGCGCCGCGGTCTGCCCGCTGGGATCATTGCAGGAGACAATTTTAGTCAGGCCCGTCAAGACTCCTGTATGGCTGGAAAAGCCGCTGAGGTTCATTCCTCTGGCATATCTTTCGATTGCGGTACTGCTCGCTGCGACAGGCAGCTTGTACATCGTCTGCCAGTTCGATCCGTTTGTATCGCTGTTCCGCCTGAACGGAGTCTTCAACATACTCGTCCTCTCCGGCTGTTTCATCGGGCTCTCAATGTTCATCGGCAGGCCATACTGCCGTTTCCTGTGCCCGTACAGCGTCCTGCTGAACCTGTGTTCGAAATTCTCCTGGTGGCACACGTCGATCACTCCTGACAAGTGCGTCAAGTGCGGGCTCTGCAAAAATGCCTGCCCCTACGGCGCCATCGCTGTTCCTGCGCCTCCAGCTTCCGAAAATGATATTAGCATGGGAAAGCGCCGCCTGAAGGTGTTCCTTGCCATGTTGCCCATTCTCGTCCTGGCCGGCATCTGGGCCGGATACATGTCGGCTGCGCCGTTGAGCCGTCTGAACAAGACGGTCCAGACCGCCGACGCCCTGCATTCAGGACAGAAGGACAAGGGTCCATGGGAAGGCGATCTTGTTGCGGCGTTCAGGCAGCTGGGCGCAATGGACTCGGACCTATATGTCCGTGCTGACGGCATCAGGCGGCAGTTCACCATCGGCGCCTCTGCAGCCGGAGGATTCCTGGGTCTGATGCTTGGATTACAGCTGGTGGGCATGAATATCAGAAGGAAGCAGGATGAATATCTTCCTGACCGCGGGCTCTGTTTCTCATGCGGCAGATGCCACTCATATTGTCCACGGGAAAAACTCAGGCTCAAGAAACTCAAGGAGGATAAGGATGCCGGATAAAGCGACAACTGAACCAGGAGGGCAGGTTGAGTTCCGCCGCCTTGTGGCATATAGGATTGCCATGGCTGCAGGACTTTTCTCGATAGCCGTGATCATCCTTCTCCTGGTCAACTACTATCAGCTGAGGCAGAACGATCCCGTGTCTTCGGGCAATGCCATGAAATTAAACGAGCTTGTGGCCAAGCAGCGATTGAACCCGGGAGATGAATTTATTAAAGAGGATATCAAGGTGCTCGACCAGCAGATAAGGCAGAATTATTTCTATGCGCAGTCAAAGATGCGGACGGGGGCATATCTGCTGGTTGCCGGACTATGCATATTTGTAATCTGCATGAAGCTTGGACCTGTGCGTCCTGGTAAAAACTAAGGATTCCCTATGAAGATATTATATTGCGACTGCGCGTACTACGACATAATTGATGGGAGTAAAAAGCAATCGGTCCGTTCCGCGCTGGCTTCTTCCGGGCTGGATGTCGTCAACATACCCGACCTGTGCGGAGCTGCAGCCAAGGACCGGAATATGCTCAAGAGCATTGCGGCGTCAGGCGAGCTTGCAGTGATCGCGTGCCATCCCAGGGCTGTGAAGGCATTGTTCGACTACGCCGGTGCCGACAGGAAAACAAAGCTGAATGTGTTCAACATGCGGACATCCAGCACCGAGGAAATACTTAAGAAGTTAAATATCAAAGTATCCGGGGAAAAACTTAAGAACGCCGGAAAAAGCAAGCCGGTAAAGAAGGGATGGATCCCGTGGTTCCCGGTGATTGAATACGGGCGCTGCATCAACTGCAAGCAATGCCTGAGCTTCTGTCTTTTCGGCGTCTATGAGCTTTCAAAAAAAGGGAAGGTTGTCGTTGCAAAGCCCGAAAACTGCAAGACAAACTGCCC
Organism: uncultured Victivallis sp.; assembly: GCA_964506605.1. GTDB lineage: Bacteria > Verrucomicrobiota > Lentisphaeria > Victivallales > GWF2-50-93 > GWF2-50-93. Next base: position 3,546 of record CAZDNQ010000013.1, read on the forward strand.
GGCATGCGCGAAGGTCTGCCCGAAATCCGCGATCATGTTCCCGAAATATCCGGAGTCTCCGATCAATGGCGGAGAAGCGGACGGAAAGGCCGGGACGGGAAAGAACATGAAGATCGACTATGACAAAATATTGGGCGATGACACGTACGCCATACTGCATCAGCGCCGGCGGCTTGCATTGGCAGGTCTCTTGAAGGAGCAGAACGCGCCTGCCGCCGGCAAACTAGGCAAGAGAAGGCTTTTGAAGAAATCAAAATGATATTGCGGCTTACAAAGAGGATGATCGCGGAGACCGACAAGAGGCTACTGTTCAAGTTTGCCTATAACTTCGGATGGAAGAACATCCGGGCGGTTCAGGCTTTCCAGCGCAGGCTGGGCAGAGGGGAGCAGTTCCCGGCATTCATGTTCCTGTCCATCACCAGCAACTGCAACCTCAGATGCCAGGGGTGCTGGGTCACCCCTTCCGTCCCGGCATTGGAACTTGCTCCCGGGGACATTGAAAATGTGATAGACGGATGCAAACGGCATGGCTCGTACTTTTTTGGGATAATGGGCGGTGAACCGCTTCTCTACAAGGGGCTGTTCGACATAATCGGAAGACATCCCGACTGCTATTTCCTGATATTCACCAATGGTACGCTTCTCACCGATGAGGCCGCACGCACAATGCGCAGGCTGGGCAACGTGACTCCGCTTGTCAGCGTCGAGGGCGCGGCAGATGTCAGCGATGTCCGCCGCGGAGGCCGCGATGTCTATTCCCATGCGATGCAGGCCCTGGAGAACTGCAGCAGGAACAGGCTGGTCACCGGAGTGGCCACGAGCGTGTGCAAAAGCAATTTCCGCGACCTGGTGTCCGAAAAATTCGTGAACGAGCTTGTCGCCAGGAAGGTCCATTACTTATGGTATTACATATACCGGCCTGTTGGCGGGACGCCGCATCCTGAACTGACACTTGACCGCAGGGAGATACTAGAACTGAGGAGGTTCATTGTCGACACCAGGACGAAGGCGCCCATAGCCATAGTCGACTCGTACTGGGACCATCTTGGCAGGGCGCTGTGTCCAGCCGCCACCGGGATCGGATATCATGTCAATCCCGCCGGATATGTTGAATTCTGCCCTCCCATACAATATGCTAAGGAGAATATAAAGGACGCGAACTGGACGGAAGCTGTAAAAAAGTCGGAATTCCTTGCAGGATTCCGGAAGCTCGCAAGCAGTTCGTCCCGTGGATGCATACTGCTGGAAAATCCCGGGCTTATGGCTAAATTCATTGTCGAACAGAAGGCGCTGAACACAAGCGGAAGATGCAAAGGCGTCGAGGAGCTGGAGGCGATGTGCTGCTGCGCCAGCCATCACCAGCCGGGAGACGAGATCCCCGAAAAGCATTGGGCGTACAGGCTGGCGAAAAAATACTGGTTCTTCGGTTTTGGAGCATATGGATGAACAGGATCAAGGAAAATACAAAGAAGCTCTCAGCAGTCCCCCAGTCGAGGGCTGACCGTGAAATATTATTCAGGCATGTGCAGGAATACGTCGGAACGCATGCTCTTGCACCACCGGTCTCGATTGAGGAGATCAGGAGGCATGCGAATTCCCTGCGCGGGCGTTTAAAGATCGGAAGGCAGTATTCCGACTTCATCTCCGTCCTGCTTGGAAACACCCTCTGGAGGAAGACGGTCTCCACTGTCCCCTTCGACAGGCGTGTATTCCTCATACCTCACTGCCTCCGCGACAAGAAGACATGCACCGCCGAAATGGACGAGTTCGGGCTTCTCTGCCGCGAATGCGGGAAATGCGCGATCGGGACGCTCAAGAAGGAGGCGGAATCCCTCGGATACCTGGTGCTGGTCGCAGAAGGCACCACTCTGGTCACAAGCCTGATCGAACAGGGCAGGATAGATGCCGTGCTGGGAATCGGCTGCCTTTCATCGCTAGAAAAGACATTTCCCCACGTCGCATCAAACGCCGTGCCAGGGCTGGCGATCCCCCTTCTCCGCAATGGCTGCATAAACACGCAGGTCGATGTCAGGTGGGTGATGGACACTCTCCATCTGAAATCAAAAGACAAGAATGTCAGCCATGTCGACTATCACGCCCTCCAGAAGGAAGTCGCCTCCTGGTTTTCCATTGGACAGCTTGGAAGCTTCCTGAAGCCGGGACGGAGCACAGTGGAGAAAATCGCCTTCGCGTATCTCGCAAAGGCCGGAAAAAGATGGAGACCTTTCATCGTCGCGGCAACCTACAAGGCCCTGTCTCCCTCTTCGCATCCGATTCCTGATTCGGTGAGGAAACTCGCCATGTCTATCGAGTGTTTCCATAAGGCGTCGCTACTGCACGACGATATTGAGGATGATGACGAGTTAAGGGACGGCGAAAAGACCCTGCATGCTGAATATGGCGTGCCTGTCGCCCTTAACATAGGGGATTTCCTGCTTGGCGAAGGATACCGCCTGATCTCGGAATGCGATATTCCTCCAGCGCAGAAGGCCCAGCTGCTGGAGCTTGTTGCGGAGGGGCACAGGAACCTTTGCATAGGACAGGGGAAGGAGCTTTCGCTGAGGATGTCCCCGAGCCTTCCGCGTGCAGGCGATGTCATAGACATATCCCGCCTGAAGACGGCTCCGGCCTTTGAAGTCGCCTTCCTGCTCGGTGCGATCACCGCAAAGGCGGATGACAGAACTTGCAGCGCCCTGAAGGATTTCAGCAGGCACCTGGGGATAGCCTACCAGATCAGCGATGACATGAAAGACGCCTTGCGGAGGCCCGGCAAACATCCAGAACTGTCGATCAATCTCGCCGTCGCCAATGAAATGTCGCGTGGCGCCGACAGGAAAATGATGGACACCGGCTGGAAGAAAGGTTTCAACAGGCGCAGCGAGGCCGCCCTGGGAAAAGTCCTCGGATCTCCGAAGGTAAGAGGCAAGGTCGGCAAAATACTGGAGCACCATAGGAATCTGGCAATCTCCTCCGCCAACGGGGTCGACAGCATCGCCTTGAAGACCTTCTTATACAGGATCATTGGGAGAATTGTCAGGGCCGATGAGAAAAAGCGCACAAACTAGCTTGGATGTCTTCGGCATCGCCTCATCCGCCAAAAAGCACCTGGATGATGACGCCATCAATGGGATTGCCAGGTTTGTGATGTCGAAGATGAATGAGGACGGAGGATTCCAGGGCAGGTCTTCCTCCAGCGATCTCTATTACACCTTCTTCGCCCTTGCGTCTCTCGCAGGCCTTGGAGTTTCAAAACCTGTTTCCCCGGCAATCTCATATGTAAATAAGATCGACGCCTCCAGGCTTGGCTTTATCGACCTTTACTGCCTGGCATGCACAAAGCCTATGCTGGCCTACCTCAGATTGCCTGACAAGTTCAAGGCTCTTGCTCTGTTGACGGCCCGGAAGAGCGGGATGTTTGCGGGCAGGCCGGTGAAGGATATCCTCGGACGTCTCGAAGGTTTCAGGTCAAAGGACGGCGGATATAATCAGAATACGCGGGATTCCAGGCACGGCACTGTCTATGCATCATTCCTGGCATGCCAGGCGTATGAGAACCTGGGGCTGGACATCCCGGACAAAAATGGAATTCTCAACAGTCTGGAAGATTTGAAGGCCTCCGACGGTGGGTATGCAAACCAGCCGGACATGGCGTTCGGCACAACCACCGCCACTGCGGCGGCGGCAATAATTAAGCTCCATCTGGAAAACAAGTCTTCACGCGCTGCCGCGAAGTGGCTGCTCGGACAGCAGCTTCCTTCCGGAGGATTCAGGGCAAGCCCTCATACGCCGATCGCAGACATGCTCTCAACTGCGACAGCCGTGCTTGCCCTGAGGCAGATGGGGCATAAGTTCGAATCCAGACAGGAGATAATAGATTTCGTTGAAGCTCACTGGGATGACTCAGGCGGCTTCTTCGGCTCGGCACTTGACCCTGTCTGCGACTGTGAATATACTTTTTATGGCCTTTTGATTCTTGGATGCCTCTTGGAATAGATTATGGAAAGCCCTGAAAAAAAACTTGAAAGCTGTATTTCCCGTCTCGAGCAGATGCTGGCCGGGGAAATGCATCCGTCGTCCTGCTGCTGGCGCGGGAAACTTTCCTCCAGCGCCCTCTCGACCTCAGTTGCGATGTTCGCACTTTCAAAGGTTGATCCGGTGAGATACGACGGGCTTGTGCGGAAGGCCGCACGATGGCTCCTGGAAAATGTCAACGATGACGGCGGCTGGGGCGACACACCGGAAAGCCCAAGCAATATAAGCACCACGCTTCTGGCGTGGTCCGCGCTATCGGCCGTGGAGCGAGAGCAGCCCTATCACAAGCTAATTGAAAACGCTGGAAACTATATCAAGAAGACGACGGGCACGCTGGAGCCTGCGGATATTTCCAGTACCATAATTGGACATTACGGGAAGGACCGGACATTTTCTGTTCCGATACTTACCATGTGCGCTTTGGCGGGCCGGCTCGGAAGGGATGGCAGCGAATGGGATCATGTCATTCAGCTTCCTTTTGAAATATCAGTGCTTCCAAGAAGTTTCTTCAGCCTGATCGGACTTCCCGTAGTGAGCTATGCGCTGCCGGCGCTGATCGCAATGGGGATGCTCAGACACAGGAAGGCACGCAGAAGCAATCCGTTCATGAAATGTTTAAGGAACATCTCGTCGGCCAGGGCGCTAAAGGTGTTGAAAAGCACGCTTCCCTCCTCGGGAGGATTCCTGGAGGCAACTCCTCTCACAGGTTTTGTAACGATGTCGCTTGTCGCCGCAGGCTGCAGGGATGAAAGCCTGATCGGTCCTTGTTCAGGATTCCTGGAGAGATCCTTCCGCGACGATGGGAGCTGTCCGATCGATACCGATCTGGCGACATGGCTGACGTCTTTGTCCGTGAAGGCGCTTGGTGCAGAATCTCTGGGGACTGAGAGATCGGAAACCATATCCGGATGGATTTTGTCGCAGCAGTATAAGGCTGTCCATCCATTCACCGGAGCGGCGCCGGGAGGCTGGGCATGGACGGAACTGCCCGGAGGGGTGCCGGACGCCGACGACACTTCAGCCGCGCTGATCGCCCTCAAGCTTGTTCGTCCTTCATGCGGCCGTCGCGCCATCTCAGACGGAATACAATGGCTCCTTGACCTGCAGAACAAGGACGGAGGAACTCCGACATTCTGCAGGGGATGGGGCAGGCTTCCCTTTGACAGGAGCTGTCCGGAAATAACTGCTCACATGCTAGAAGCCTTCTCAAGGTGGAGAAATGAAGTCGAGCCCGCTCTCGGGAAAAGGATGGACTCAGCGGCGGAGCGTGGATTACGGTATCTGCGAACTTCGCAGCATGACGATGGTTCGTGGACGCCTCTTTGGTTTGGCAACCAGATGTCGGCGAAAAAGGATAATCCCACGTATGGCACGAGCAGGGTGCTGATTGGTCTGAGCGCCTTGAAGAGAACAGATTGCGCTTCAGATGACATGAGACTGCAGATGATCAGCCGGGCTGCGGACTGGCTGGTAAAATCCCAGAATTCCGACGGCGGCTGGGGAGGTGGCAAAGGCCTGCCGACAAGCATTGAGGAGACCGCGCTGGCGGTCAACGCACTGTCGGTAGTGCAGCTGACAAATCCTGAAATTGAAGCGGCCCGGACAAAAGGACTCGCGAAACTAATTGACCTCACGGACGGAACAGAGATTCCGCCCGCCTCCCCGATAGGCCTGTATTTTTCGATGTTGTGGTATTCCGAACGCCTCTACCCTTTGATTTTTACTCTCTCAGCCCTTAAAGTTGCCAAAGGAACGGACAATGTTTGATAAGCTGAAAACCATATTGCTTTTTTCCGCGGTGATGATTGCTGCGACATTCGCATTTCCACAGGAGGCAGGATCCGCTGCGAAAGATACCGGCTGGCCGATATTCCGCGGTAACCAGAACCTCACCGCGAACGTCGAGGGTGAGCTTCCAAAAGACTTTGAACTCGCCTGGACTTTCAACGCAGGCGGAGCGGTAGGATCTCCGCCCGTCGTGGGAAACGGCAGGATATTTGCGGGTTCCGCAGACGGCAGGATCTACTGCATATCCGCGGAAAAGGGAACCAAGATATGGGAATTCGATTCAGGCGCGCCCGTCGAAGCCTCTCCGCTCCTGTTCAGGAATTCAGTTTATGCCGGAAACCAGAAGGGGATCTTCTATGCCATAGATGCGGAAACCGGCAAGGAGAGATGGAAGTTCACAGCAGGAGACAAGATCGCCGGTTCTGCGAACTTCGCGGAAATCTCCGGCAAGCTGTCGCTGATCCTGGTCGGCGGCTACGACAACATCATGCGTGCGCTCGATTCTGAAACGGGCAAGGAAGTCTGGCAGTATCCCACACAAAATTATATAAACGGTTCTCCGGCAGTATGCGGGGACCTGCTCGCGTTCGGCGGATGCGACGCCAACCTGAGGATACTGAAGACCGCCGACGGAAAGGAAACCTCAATTGTACCGATGGGTGCATATATTCCAAGTTCGCCCTGCTTTATTGATGACAACATTTATCTCGGACATTATGGAGGGAATCTCTACTGCGTGTCGGCAGGCCAGCAGAAGATCGTATGGCAGTTCCCGGCAAAAGATGCCCAGGCCGGTCCGTTCATGGGGTCTCCTGCTGTCAGCAGGGACAAGGTTGTCGCAGGCAGCCAGGATAACAGGATATACGCCGTGAAACGGGCGGCCGGAGAGCTGGCGTGGTCCTTCGACACGAAGGGCGAAGTGAAATGCTCACCGATCATCTTCGGCGGCAAGGTTATCGCCGGATCATCTGACGGGCGGATATACATATTGAACCTCGATGACGGCTCGAAACTATGGTCCTACGATCTTGGCTCGGAGATCACCGGCCTCGCTGTAAATGGAACAATGATCATAGCTTCATCCGACAGCAGGCTGTATGCCTTCAGGAAGCGGGGGAACTGACATGAGGATTCTCCAGATAGTCGCCGGAGCCGGAGGTTTCTACTGTGAGAACTGCATCCGCGACCAGATGCTCGCAAGAAAGCTCAAGGAGCTTGGGCATGATATCATCCTGATGCCCTTGTATCTGCCATTGCCGGAAGAGAAGAACCTGGGCGTTGAAACCACTCCTGTATTCTACGGGGCGATCAACCTCTACCTCAGGGAGCGGTTCGGCTGGTACAGGAAAATGCCTGCATGGGTGCAGAAGCCCCTGAACTCGCCGGCGCTGCTGAATCTCATCGCGAAAAACCCCAGGATCATGCGGGCCTCCGGACTTGAGGAGATGACGATATCGATGCTGATGGGTGAACATGGCGGACAGGCCCAGGCGCTCGAGAGGATGATCGGGTGGCTGAAGAACGAGCACAGGCCGGATGTGATACATCTGTCCAACGCGCTGCTCATCGGAATTGCGAAACGCCTCCGGGAGGAGTTCAAATGCCCGATAGTGTGTTCGCTCCAGGACGAGGACCAGTGGGTCGACGCCATGCATGAATCGGGGAGGAGGAAAATATGGGGGATCATTTCAGAAAAGTCGCAGCATGTCGATTCATTCATCGCGGTCAGCGAATTCTATAGCGGACTTATGAAGGAAAGGCTCGGTATTCCCGGCTCCAAGCTCCATACCTGCCACATAGGGATCGACACTGGACGATATAAATTCGCGTCGCCGGATCCCGGACATCAGACGATTGGCTACCTCTCCAGGCTCTCAGAATCGTGCGGTGCCGGAGTTGTTGTCCAGACATTCATAAATCTGAAGCGCAAGGATAAATTCAAAAATTTGAGACTGAAGCTGGCCGGAGGTTTTACCGGAGACGACATAAGGTTCATTGATGGACTGAAGTCTGTTCTTTCACATAATAGCCTGATAGACGACTGCGAATTTGTCACAGGATATGACGAGGCCGGCAGGTTTGAGTTCCTCTCTGGCATTACATTGTTATCGGTGCCGTCGTTGAAGCCTGAAGCCTTTGGCCTCTTCCAGATTGAGGCGATGGCGAGCGGGGTGCCTGTCGTGCAGCCGGACATCGGCGGGTTCCGTGAAGTTGTAAATATGACTGGGGGAGGCATACTGTATTCACCGAATACGCCTGAAGCGCTGGCTTCGGCGATAGAGGCCCTGCTGGACGATCCGGCAAAGATTCAGAAGCTGGCGGAGAACGGATGGGAAGGGGTGAAAAAGTATTTTTCCGTTGAAAAGATGGCGGAGAATACACTGGATATCTACCGGAGGGTGAGATAATGAGAATAGATGAATCCATAAAAAATGCCGAAAAAATTCTTCCAGGTGTGCCATTGTCCGATGACAAGAAGAAGGACATCAGATGGCAGAGGATTATTGCGATTGAAGAATTTATACAGACAAATCCTGAAGAAGTCTGGAATTTCATAAAAAAATGGGGCGCCCATGAGCAGGAGGATATAAGGATGGCGATTGCTACCTGCCTGCTTGAACATATGCTGGAGCACCATTATAAACTTATATTTCCAAAACTGGAGAATGAGATTAAAGAGAATTACTTGTTTTTTGATACGCTTTCCAGATGTGCAAAATTTGGGCAAGCTAACACAAAGGTTAACTCAAAGAGATTTGATGATTTAATCAAAAAATATAGCAAGGTTTAGTAATAGTCTCGAAATCATATGGAGTTCCAAAATAACGGAGGGCGGGTTTTCTTACCCGCCATAGATAGAGCGACGCGGGTTGGAAAACCCGCGCTCCGTTGAAGAGGAAATTCATCGATACTATTATGAGACGATTAGGAAGTAACTGTTTCGCGGTCTAAGTCTTCTAGTGTTGGAAATCTCATTGAATTTAATACAATTTCTGGAGCGGTAACATGAATGAGACCATCATAAGCTTGGAAAATGTCAGCAAGACATATCCTGTTCCCGATGACAAGGACGGGCTCAAGGTGCTCAGAGGCATAACGCTGTCGGTCGAAAAATCGCAGACTGTTGCGGTCACAGGACCTTCTGGTTCGGGGAAGACCACTTTGCTGAACATGATGAGCGGACTTGATCTGCCTACAGAAGGCAAAGTCAATGTTGCAGGACAGGAACTGTCCTCCATGTTTCCCGATGATCTTGCTTTGTTCAGGAACAGGAACCTGGGATTTGTATTCCAGGCGCATTGTCTCCTGCCCCAATGCACCGTGATTGAAAATGTCCTGCTGCCAAGCATCGTCGAGCAGAGGGAAAAACACGATGTGGTACGCGACAGGGCGCTCAGGCTCTTGGAACGAGTAGGCCTCGATCGCAAAGTAAATACTTTCCCTGGTAGGCTTTCCGGCGGGGAATGCCAGCGTGTGGCGGTTGTCAGGGCTTTGATCAACCAGCCTAAGATCATCATGGCGGATGAACCGACCGGCTCCCTTGACAACGCAACCGCGATCGTCCTGGCGAAACTGCTGATTGAGCTGAACGAGGAGCTTGGAACTACGTTGATCGTTGTGACACACTCGGACATGGTGGCAGACCTGATGAAGCGGAAATTCAGGCTGGCGGACGGTAAATTAATTTAGGAATTTTTAGACAGGATTACAGGATTTCCAGGATTTTATCTATTTCAATTCATCCAGTTAATCCTGTTATCCTGTCAGAATAGTTTTATGAATTAAGGTGGAAATTTGAACTATTTCAAACTGGCCTGCCGCAACATGGCATATTACTGGAAGCCGCTTCTGGCGGTTTTCACAGGCACCATGCTATGTACCGCCGTCCTCACAGGCGCACTGATGCTTGGCGACTCCCTGCGTTCCAGCCTTCAATCCATCAACAGCAGCCGTCTGGGCCGGACCGAATATGCCCTCGCATCCCAGGGCACCTTCTTCAAAGCAGACCTGTCTGACAGGTTCAACCGCAAATCCGATCTCATCACCTCATCCGTCATTCAGACAAATGGCATAGCAGTAATTGACGGCGGGAAGCTCCGCCTCAACAATATAAGAGTATACGGTGTCGGCGACGGGTTCTGGGAGTTCAGGGCAAACGAGAAACCGCACATCAGCATACCTGCCGGTTCCGCCGCCATCAACCAGCAGCTCGCAAGAAGATCAGGCCTGAAAAAGGGGGATGAGTTCATACTCCGCCTTGAAAAATCATCTTTCATTCCGGCAGAAACTGCATTGGCGCAGAAGGAATCGGCCGCTTCAGAGGGGCTCCGGCTCCGCGTCCATGAGATAGTTCCCGCCTCCCAGCTTGGAAACTTCAGCCTTGAAGCCAGCCAGCTGCCACCATTGAATGTCTTCGTGTCCAGGAACGAACTCTCGGCGAAGATCGGCATGCAGGACAGGGCAAATATCCTTTTGGCAGCTGGCTCAACAGACAAACCTGGAAGACTAACAGGGATTGACCAGACATTGAAGAGCGTGCTGACGTTTGACGATCTGGGGCTTGAACTCAAGGATCTTCCTGAATTCAAGGCCATTGAACTTAAGAGCAGGGAGATTTTCCTAAGCACCGGACTGAGCGGAAAGGCCCTCGCCGCCGGCAGGAACGCGATTCCAGTGTTCTCCTATTTCATAAACGAGTTCAGCTGCGGCGAACGCCAGACGCCATACTCCTTTATAGCGGGGCTTGACAAGTCCGCGCTTCCGCTACAGCTGGCCGACGACGAGATTGTCATCAACCAATGGCTGGCCGACGACTTGGACGCCAAGGTCGGGCAGAAGGTAGACCTTAAATATTATGTGATCGGCCCGATGAAGGCACTCGCTGAAAAGACCGCTTCTTTCAAAATCAGGGAAATCGTCCCTATCGAAGGATTTGCGGCCGATATGGATCTCATGATGGATTTTCCGGGAATGTCAAAGGAGGAATCCTGCAAGGACTGGAATCCCGGCATCCCGATCGACATGAAGAAAATCCGCGGCAAGGACGAGGATTACTGGAAGAAATACAAAGGAACGCCAAAGGCATTTGTCAATTTTACCATCGCACAGCAGCTCTGGTCCAACAGATATGGGAATCTTACCGCAGTCAGATATCCGATGCAGGACAACAGCGGCGTGGAAATATCAGAGGCTCTCCTCAAATCGATCGACCTGGGAGAAGCCGGGCTCCAGTTTGAGAATGTCAAACATGATGCGCTTGCAGCCGCCAAGGGTTCCGTGGACTTCGGTCAGCTCTTCATGGGCCTGAGCTTCTTCATAATAATATCATCCCTTCTGCTGCTGTCGGTCTTCTTCTCCTTATATGTTGAACAGCGCAGACCGGACATGGCGGTGCTGCTTTCACTCGGATTCAGACCTTCATCCATTGAAAAACTCTTCCTCTTCGAAGGCTTCCTGGTCGCACTTCTCGGAACTGCCGCAGGAATATTCGCAGGAATCCTTTATCTGAAATCAGTCATATATCTTCTCGGTACATTGTGGCAGGGCGCGGTCGGAAATACTATTCTGAAGATCCATATCGGCGTGCCGACCCTCGCCATGGGATTTGCGATCTCCCTCCTGCTCGCCATCGCCACCATGTGGTTCACCGCAAGACGGCACCTGAAACTCACGGCGGCAAGGCTCCTCTCCGAAAGCAACGGCCTAACGGAAATTCCGCGCGGGAACAGCCGATTGGCCAGTGCTGTCTTCTGGATTTCACTTGCAGGCGCCATAGTCATGCTCGCATCCGCATTGGAGGTGAAAGGCAAGGGAGCAGCGGACATGTTCTTTGGTACAGGATTTTTCCTTTTGATATCCGGTATCGGCCTGTTCAATGTCCTTCTTGGACATGCAAGCCGAAAAATGAGCAGCAGGTTTGACGTCGCCAGCATGATTATCCAGAACATGATGAGGAGACGCGGCCGCAACCTGTCAGTACTGGCCTTGATGGCAGTCGGCATTTTCCTGGTCTACTCCGTCGGAGTCAACCGTCATAGTCCGTTGACGGATCAGAATAATCCGAAGTCCGGAACAGGCGGTTTCCAGCTCTACTGCGAATCAACCTTGCCTATATTATATGATCTTGACACGCAGAAGGGAAAAGCCGCCTATGGTCTTGACGGCGAGATTTTCAAAGATGCTAAATTCGCCCAGCTGCGCCTGAAACCAGGTGACGACGCCAGCTGTCTCAACCTGAACCGCGTCAGCAATCCGGCATTGCTCGGAGTAGATCCGAAGGAATTCAGCGATCGAAAAGCGTTCAGCTTCGTCAGGACTGCAGATAAAATATCCGCCGATGATGCATGGGCTGCCCTCGACAAGACCAGTCAGGATGCTATTCCCGTCATTGCGGACCAGTCGACGATAATGTGGAGCCTCGGGAAATCTGTCGGCGACACCCTTGATTATACGGACGGGAATGGAAATCCGTTCAAGGTCAGATTGATCGCCAGTCTCGACAACTCCATTTTCCAGGGAAGGATACTGCTGTCCAGCAAATACCTTGAAATGCTTTATCCGTCCATAGGCGGAACAAGAGTCCTGCTTGTAGATGCACCTGCAGGATCAGTAAAGGAATTGCAGAAACAGCTCCTGGAAAAGTTCGAGGACCTTGGACTTGATGCCATGCCCGCTTCGGAAAGGCTTGCTGAGTTCAACAAGGTGGAGAACACATATCTTGACATATTCCTCATGCTTGGAGCCCTGGGATTCGCCATCGGCACGGTCGGCCTCGGCGCAATGACCATGAAAAACATCCTGGAACGCAAGACCGAATTTGCCGTAATGGAGGCGGTCGGATTTTCACGAAAACGCATCATGCGCATTTTGCTGTTGGAACATTCCGCGCTGGTCGGAGCCGGATTACTCTGCGGCCTTGCCAGCGCCTTGGTCGCCGTCGCTCCATCCCTGCTTGAGCAAGGGGCGGGAATTCCATGGACAGCCCTCTTCCTCATATCAGCCATTATCGTGGCAAATATCATATTCTGGATAGTATTTAGCCTGAAGCTCGCAATGCCTTTGAAACTATTGGATTCCTTGAAGGACAAATGACCTGGCACCATGCTTGATTTACGTATAAATGCCTGTTATATTAATTCTTTACAAATAATTATCAACTTAATAATTTTCCAGGAGGATCGACCATGCGCGCAGGTTTGAAGATCTCAATCGGAGTTGCAGGGCTACTGCTGGCTTTTTCCAATGTCCAGGCGCAGAATGACTGGCCGCAGTGGCGCGGTGCCGACAGAAACGACATCTCCAAGGAAACCGGCCTGCTGAAGGAATGGCCTGCCAGCGGTCCTGAGCTGAAATGGGAAGTGAAGGATCTGGGGGCTGGATTCTCCGGAATTTCAGTGGTCAAAGGCTCAATCTATACGATGGGCGACGTAGACGGCGCCTGCCAGCTGATGGCTTTCGCCGAGGATACCGGCAAGAAGCTGTGGTCGACCAAGGTGGGCGATACTGGCGGCGGCGGCGGATATCCCGGCCCCCGCTGTACGCCGGCTGTTTCCGGAGGAAGCGTATTTGCCCTCGGACAGTTCGGAGATCTTGTCTGTGCGGATGCCGCGACAGGCAAGGAAGTATGGCGCAAGAATCTCGTCAAGGATTTCGGCGGTAAGCTTCCGCACTGGGGATACGCCGAGTCTCCTTTGATAAACGACGGAAAACTCTTCTGCACGCCTGGCGGGAAAGAGGGTTCAATAATCGCCCTCGACGCAAAAACAGGCTCCACTGCATGGCGCAGCAAGGACTATACCGATGATCCGCACTATACGTCGCTGATAATGGAGACTGTTTTCGGTGAAAAACAGCTGATACATCTTTCAGCTGCGAATGTCGTGGGGGTTGCAGTTGCCGACGGCAAGCTGCTCTGGAAGGCCGCCCGCGAAGGCAAGACCGCCGTCGTACCGACTCCGGTCTACGCCGACAACCAGGTGTTTGTCACCTCGGGCTATGGCGTAGGATGCAACGCTTTCAAGATCTCAAAGGATGACAAGGGTTTCAAGGCCGAGCAGGTTTACGCCAACAAGGACATGGTCGACCATCATGGCGGAATAATCCTTCTCGACGGATATGTCTATGGACATTCCGATTCAAAAGGCTGGGTCTGCATGGACTTCAAGACCGGACAGCTCGCCTGGTCGAACAAGGGCGTCGGCAAGGGATCCATTGGTTATGCTGACGGCAACTTTTATATCCGCAGCGAGGGCGGCAAAGGCACTATCGCCCTCATCGAGGCAAATCCGAAAGCCTATACCGAAAAAGGACGCTTCGACCAGATCGACCGCAGCGACAAGAACAGCTGGCCGCACCCTGTCATTGTCAACGGCAAGCTCTTCATCCGCGACCAGGGCGTCCTGCTCTGCTACAATGTGAAGGGCAAGTAACTCAGTTTCCGTCCAGGTTTCATCGCCGGTATTCGCCAGTGTTTCCGCATATGCGGGATGCTGGCGGCTGCTGCAGGCTTCTTATTGTATCGCGGACTGCCTTCAACCCGAATCCACAGGGCTTTTGCCCTATCTGCTATACGCACATATCTTAACTCGTGCAGGCATGCCGGGAAACGGCTCCAGAGAATTTACCAAGGAGACGCACGGAGACAGGGACGCGATTTGCTCCGTGCCTCTGTGGTTGGTCCTGTCTTCGAACGGGATTTGAGATTTGAAAGATCTCCGTGGGGCGATCCAGCCATGATATAAATGACAGTCCTCCTCATATCTGCGATTCCGACTGGAGAAAATGCCAAAGTGGATGTAAAATGATTGCTTGACCAAAGATTATCGGCACATCATTTCAAACAAGGAGAGGATATGACCATCAATCAGAATAAACAGGGCGATATAACAGTTCTGGAGATGAAGGGCAGACTTGACGCGGACAGCTCGCCGGACGCGGACCGGCAGATGGCGAAACTCATCGACGGCGGCGCCCGGAAGATCATCATGGATCTTTCCAGCCTGGAGTACGTGAGCAGTGCAGGACTGCGGGTCTTCCTCTCTGCCGCCAAGCGGATGAAGAAGGAGAACGGCAAACTGTCTCTGGCAAGCCCTTCTCCCCAGGTCAAGCAGGTTCTGGAAATGGCGGGATTTTCCACGATCCTGCCGATCTTCTCTTCACTGGCGGAAGCCGCAGGCGGTCTGGCGTCCGCAGAGGCGGGGACGGCTTCAAAGCCGGCGTCAGGAAATACGGTGAAGTTCAAGCTCACCCTCGCCGAAGAGGTCTTCCTTCTGGCCCTGGACAACAGCAAGGGGATAGTCAAACCCATCCCCTCCTACGCGCTGGACTACGCGCTAGCCGCCGCCCTTCTGATGGAACTTTCACTGTGCGACAGGGTGGATACGGATATGACGGCGCTGAAGGTGACTTCAACGGAGCCCACGGGCGAGCCGCTTCTCGACAGCACGCTGTTCGAGCTGCAGCAGAAGGCCGATCCGCAGCCGACTTCCTTCTGGCTGAACAGGCTCACGACCAGGAAGAAGCATATCGAGGACAAGGTCCTGGCGCAGCTGATCAGCAAGGGAGTGCTGAAACAGGAGGAAAAACGCATCCTATGGGTGTTCGAGACGCACCGTTATCCGCTTATGGACGACCGCGAGGTCAAGGAGGTGCGGACACGCCTCCGTGAACTCATCCTCGGCGATGAGATTCCGGATTCCCGCGAAGTCGTGCTGGTCAGCCTGGGCAACGCCTGCCGCCTGCTTGATGATCTGTTCACCGCGAAGGAGAAGGATCAGGTGCGTTCCAGGATGGCATCCCTTGCGCGCCTGGACCTGATCGGCGACGTGCTTGCCGACTCCATCCAAGAGATAGAGCGCAATATAGCAATCACCTCGCTGCCGAACATATAAGCATAACCTATAATCATCAGGTGCATTAAAATGGAAATCCAATCAAAATCCGGAAACGGATTTACATCCCTGGCCATCAAGGGGCGGCTTGACGCGGTCACCGCGGCGGAAGCGGAAGCCTCCATAAACAGGACAATCGACTCAGGGGCTTCCAACATCGTGCTGGACCTCTCCGGGCTGGAGTATATCAGCAGCGCCGGACTGCGCGTCATGCTTGTGACGGCGAAAAAGATGTCGCGCCAGAACGGCAAGGTCGTACTGTGCGGACTGAGGGACAACGTCAAGGAGGTTTTCTCTGTCAGCGGCTTCCTCTCCATCTTCCCGATATCAGCGGACGAGGCCGAGGCGGAGAAGTCCTTCCAAAAAACATGAGTTTCCATGCCATCAGAAACTGACATCCTCTTCATTTCAGCTCCGGTAAATGCGCTGGTGGAAGGGATATTCCAGGCTGAAACCACCATAGGGGACATCCACCGGCACGGCGATTTCGCGCTGGGGACTTTCAACCAGCTGGACGGAGAGATGGTGATGGTCGACGGACTCACCTACCAGGTCAGCGGGAACGGAGAAGTCAGGCCTGTGTCGGACGACGTGCGCTCGCCTTTTGCAATCGCCACTTTCTTCCATGAGCTTAGCCGGGACGAACTGGGATCCGGCTTCGGAAGTTCCGAAGATCTGTTCGCAAAGCTCCAGGATCTGCTCCCCTCCCCGAATGTGATGTACGCCCTGCGGATAGAAGGTCTTTTCTCCTTCGTGCGCACCAGATCGGTACCGCGCCAGGAGAACTACCGTCCGCTGGTCGAGATCACAAGGAACCAGCCGACCTTTGAACGTACCGATGTCAGGGGATCATTGATAGGATTCCACACGCCGACGTTCATGTCTTCGCTTAACGTGCCCGGCATCCACCTCCATTTCCTCTCGGACGACCGGAGTTTCGGCGGACACCTGCTGCAATGCAGGGCGCTCCATGCGACGGTGCGCGTCCAGATACTGCGCAAGCTGCGGATGGATCTGCCCACATCATTGGCGTATCTTACAATGGATTTCTCCCGCGACACGGCAGGAGACCTGGAAAAGGCGGAGAAGGAACAGTCTCCCGTCAATACTCCAAAGAACGGAGGAGGAGCCAGATGAGAATTTTTGCTGAAAGAACGGGGATGACAGGCGCAGGATCCTCCAGATCCATTCTATCATTTCTTCTAGTCCTGATATGCCTGTCGGCGAATTCCGTCCTCGCGCAGGACAGGGAAAAGGTGAGAGTGACCATGCACTGGCAGCACCAGTCGCAGTTCGCCGGATATTACATGGCCCTCGCAAAGGGCTTCTACGAAAAGGAGGGGCTGGATTTAACTATCCTGCGCGGCGGTCCGGATGTGCGGGTCGGTGAAAATTTGAAATCAGGCAAGACGGATTTCGCCTCCTTCATGCTGTCAAGCGCGCTTGAGGAGCGCGCAGCCGGACTGCAGATTGTTCAGCTGGCACAGGTGGTGAACCGCAGCAATTTCCTGCTGGCGGCATGGAAGAATCCCGATGAAGGCGCCACTGTCAACGAGCTCAAGGATCTGAACGGACGCAAGGTCACCGTCTGGCAGCAGGATTTCCGCGCGCCCTACCTTGCGATGTTCGCAAGCAAGGATGTCCATCCTGTAATACTTCCCCAGTACTACTCCCTCTCCCTGTTCCTGCACAAGGGCGCCGTCGGATGCTCGGTCATGCGCTATAATGAATACCACACCCTGCTGCAGAGCGGCATACAGGACAAGGACATGAAGGTCTTCAGCCTGTACGAGAACGGTGTCAACCTGCCGGAGGACTCCATACTCTGCCTGGAGGAGACCTGGAAGCAGCGCCCGGAGACCTGCCGGAAGTTTGTACGCGCAACACTCCAGGGATGGACATATGCCCGCGACCACCAGGAGGAGACGCTGGACGTGATCATGAAATACGTGCGCCAGGAGAACCTCCCCACCAACCGCATGCACATGAAATGGATGCTCAACGTGATGATTTCATCGATATTCCCCGGCAAGGACGATTCCTGGGTCTTTGGAAAAATATCCCGCGCCACCTATGACGGCGTAACGCAGATGCTGATCAAGTACGGGGGATTGAAGTCGGCCCCTCCGTTCGAGGATTTCGGAAAAGGCCTCTTTCTTGTTCAGCCTGCCCTGGTGAACCTCGGTAATTCCCAGATCGGCCGCCCGGTGCTCGACCATGTTTCCCTGCGGGTGGAACGCGGTCAGATGTT
>CAZDNQ010000014.1:0-15284 GCA_964506605.1 uncultured Victivallis sp.
GTGGTCGGTGGAAATTTCACCGAGAAGAGCGGTTATGACACCGTCGCTGAGATGATCAGGTCCAGAAAGATTCCGACAGCCCTGTTCTTCATGAACGATGAAATGGCTTCCGGCGGGATAAGAGCCTTCCACGAGCTTTCAAATCTTGAGATCCCGAAAGATGTTTCAGTTGTAGGATTCGACAACAGCGCTTGGTCGCTCATGACCAGTCCGCAGCTCACGACGATCTCCGCGCCCGTGATGCAGATGGGCAAGTTCGCGGTGCAGCGCCTGTTTGCGAAGATCAAGAACGGAGGGGACTACTCCCCGTGTTCGACCCAGATGGAGACCTACTTCATACCCAGGAAATCGACGGACAAGCCAAGACAATAAAATAACGGAGGGCGGGTTTTCCAACCCGCCATGGCGGACTGGAAAGTCCGCCCTCATTTGAAGATTAAATCGAAAAAAATACTGGAGACAACATGAGGATTAAAAGTTCAGTTGCCATTATCGCATGTTCAGCCGCGTTTCTACTGGCGAATACCGGTGTGTTCGCCCAGGTGGTGCCTGTCAAGCTCACCCAGAAGGATGGGAAGTGGCAGCTTGAACGCGGAGGCAGTCCGTTCTATGTCAAGGGCGCGGCAGGCGGCGGTCCGCAGAAGATGCTCGCCGATGTCGGAGGCAACACGAACCGCACATGGGATTCAGGGCCCGGCATAAAGAACCAGATGGACGAGGCGCAGAAGCTCGGAATCACGATCATCCCTGGAATATGGGTCGGGCAGGTGCGCCAGGGATTCAATTTCAAGGATGCGGCTGCTGTGCAGACGCAGGTGAAGCGTGCACAGGACCAGGTGAAGCTCTGGAAGGATCATCCTGCTACTCTTGTCTGGGGCATCGGCAACGAGATGGAGGCCGACGACAATGAAGATGTATGGAAAGGCATTGAACTTATGGCCAAGGCGGTGAAGGAGCTTGATCCGAACCACCCGACAATGACGGTCATCGCCGAGGTCGGGGGGAAGAAGATTGAACAGCTTCACAAGTTATGCCCCAGCATAGACATTGTCGGCATCAATACCTACGGCGGAGTCAGCTCCATGCCGGAACGCTACCGCAAGGCTGGCGGCTCGAAGCCTTATATGATAACTGAATACGGACCATGCGGGATCTGGGAGGTCGGCAAGAACAAGTTTGGCGCGGCCGACGAATGGACCAGCACCTTCAAGGGAGACTGGTATGCAAAGGCATATGAGGCGCTCGCGAAGGACGACAAGCTCTGCCTTGGTTCGGTTGCCTTTACCTGGGGAAACAAGATGGAGGCGACGATGACCTGGTTCGGCATGCTGCTCCCCGACAACAGCCGTCTTGAGTCGGTCGACCGTCTGGCGGCTCTCTGGGGCAAGCCGGTCGCAAACCGCTGCCCGCAGATCGAGAAAATCGTGGTGGACGGTGCCGATGCTGTAAAGCCTGAAGGAACAATCAAGGCGTCGGTCAAAGTCACCGATCCTGAAAATGATCCTATTGCATATGAATGGATGCTGGCGGACGAGACCATGAACTTTGCGACCGGCGGCGACGCACAGGAGGCTCCGCCGACATACGAAGGCGCCATAGTGAGTTCCGGCAAGGACGGAAAAGTTGAAGTTAAGATGCCTGCAGGCGGCGGACTCTACAGGCTCTACGTCATCGCACGCGACGGCAAAGGCGGCGCTGCGACTGCGAACACGGTATTGAAGGTCGACGGTCCTGTGCTTCCACCTAAGGCGCAGAAGATCAAGGTCCCTGTCACTTTCATCGGGGGCGACGGTGCCAGGCTCCTGTGGATAGCGTCCGGATACATGGGCGAGCACGGCAGCATCAAGATGGAGGACAGCGCCGACCAGCCGCACAGCGGAGCGCAGTGCCTCAAGGCTTCATTCACCAAGAACGGAGGCTGGGCCGGGGTCATGTGGCAGCATCCTGCAAACGACTGGGGCAAACAGCCCGGCGGATTTGATCTGACCGGCGCGAAGAAGCTTGTCTTCTGGGCGCGCGGCAACGAGGGGAACGAGACAGTCACGTTCGGCTATGGCGGACTCAAGGCCAGCAACGAGGTGAAGTTCCCCGACAGTTCAGGCGAGGAGATCAAGGTCACCCTGACCAAGGACTGGAAGGAATATTCGATCGATCTTTCAGGCAGGGACCTGTCCAGGATCAAGACAGGTTTCAAGTGGATCGCCGGCAGCGGGCCGACGACGTTCTTCATCGACGATGTCCGATATGAATAGGAAGGAAGAAATTGTCTTGACAGGATGAGCCGTAAACAGGTATAATTAGGGTAGGGGACGGAGGAGCCTGATGAGGATGCAAAAATACAGGTCTGATGACGGACGCAGGATGACGGATGACGGATGCAGGATGTTAGGCATCAGCCGTCCAGGATCTGTTTTTACGCTTATTGAACTCCTTGTCGTGATTGCGATCATCGCAATACTTGCGTCCCTGCTGCTGCCAGCGCTGCAGTCCGCAAAGGAGAGCGCGAGATCATCCCTTTGCCTGAGCAACCTCAAGCAGCTGGGTCTTGCCTCGTTGCTTTATGCCGGAGACATGGATGAACAGCTTCCCGCGGCATATAATGGTGACGGTGCGGTACCTGCATACTGGTATCAGGTAATCGCAGAATATGCGCGTTCCCCGGAGAATTCAGACAGGTATGCGCTGCTGGGCTGTCCTACTGCAAATTATACCGGGGACCAGAAGTTTCCGCGGCTCTACGGACCGAACGGACATGTGATCATACACGGAGGAGGAGCTCCGCCGAACAGGATGAGGCTCAGGAATGTCTATCGTCCGGCCCTGATAAGCGTATTCATGGATGCCGCAATGTCGGGAGACACCGGATCTGCCAAGGAATCATACCTCTTTACGCACGCCCCTCATGCATGGTTCACCTGGGTATGGAACTATGATGCGAACCCGTACCAGTCATTGCCGTATTATGCGGATCTCGATTTCAACGGATGGGACGACCACTGCATCCGGTTCCGGCACAACAGCAACAGGATGGCGAATTTCACTTTTGTTGACGGACATGCCGAAGGCATCGGCAAGGCGAACGTGAAAGCCGTTAACATAGCGAACAGGAAAGAATACTACAATTGAAACAGGTGAGGTGGAAAATGAAAAAGAACATCCTTCAAAAATTCATTCATATCAAACAGTCCGCCCAGGGCATGACAAGAAGATTCTTCACGCTCATCGAGCTGCTGGTCGTGATTGCGATCATCGCAATCCTCGCCGCGCTGCTTCTGCCTGCGCTGCAGGCCGCAAAGGAGACCGCCAGGACAATTGTCTGCCTCAACAACATGAAGCAGATAACGCTGGGGACGCTCCTATACGCCGAAACCTGGGGCGGCTACATTCCCGCGTCAATCAACTGGCAGACCGGCGCCGACTACAAGCAGTGGCCCAACTCCATAAAGGAATTCATGAAGGCGGACGACTACACGGACGGCCTTACTGAAACCTATTCCTGCCCTTCCAACAGCCCGAAATCAAACTGGATCAGATACCCGCTGCAGTACGGATGCAACGGCATTGGCAAGAGCTACCAGAACAACAACAATGGCCGGCTGATGCGCGGTTCAGGGGACCATGACAGGACTCTTATCGGCAAGATTATCCGTCCTTCCGATATATTCCTCTATGGGGACAATGCGCCGGACGCGGCGGCATGCAGCAACGGCAACGGAGCGTATATCTTCAACCGGCCATGGGGCGGAGATCCTGCGAACTGGTATGACATGGGTTCGCCTTTCGACAGGCCTGCCGGAGTCTATCCGAAGACGTTCCCTCTTGAGCAATGGGCTCCCTATTTCCATCATAACAGATACAGGATCTGCAACTTCGGGATGGCCGACGGACATGCCGAAGGCAAGCTGGATACGAGCATGATGGGGATAAACATACATAATCTGCCATAACCTCAAAAGATATCGCCATGAAAAGGATTTTCACTCTTATAGAGCTGCTGGTTGTTGTTGCAATAATCGGAATACTTGTCGCCCTCCTGCTGCCGGCGCTCAGCGTGGCGAAGGAGACAGCCCGCAGCATCACCTGCATGAACAACCTCAAGCAGACCGGCCTGGCGGCAAACCTATACGGACAGGACTGGGACATGGAAATTCCACCATACCAGAGTTCCGGCATACCAGACAACACCTTTGGAATACTTGCCCAATATCTCGGAGGAAACACGACAAGCGCGATTAACGTGTGCCCTTCCGAAACCTACAAGAGCAATCTATGGACGAAGAAATATCCTATCCATTATGCGCCGAACGGCTCGTTCATCTGCGCCAACTGGGACAACATCGGCAGCCAGTACTACCATCTGAAGTTCTCCAGCATACTCCGCCCGTCAAACCTGATGATGTATTCCGACCAGGCAGTTACATGGTGCTGGGGGTTCAACGGCGACTGCGGCTTCGTCACCAACAATCCGGCCTCATGGTTCGCGTGGCGATGGGATTACGCCTCGTCCAAGGGAGACACCCTCCTGCAGGCCTACACTCCTGGATATTCATACCAGGAATGGGCCCCGCATTTCAGGCATATGCAGTTCAGGGCCTGCAATTTCGCGTTCGTGGACGGACATGCCGGCTCGATGAGGATGGGGGAAGTGAAAGCCTATAATACCGTCAACTGCTTCTGCAGGCCCGGACTTTGTCCGGAGTCGCATTAATATATTAAGGAGAACCATAATGAGTAAAATTTTTTCCGGAAACTCAGCAATCCATGCCAAATCGCCGGCAGTGTCAGGCGGATACGTCGATATCGGAGGAGCCAGCTTCTACAGGATATCCAACTATGACAGCATGCAGCCTTTCTTCATGACCCTTGTCAGCCCCTCGGACCACTGGCTTTTCGTCTCTTCGAACGGAGGTCTCACCGCCGGCCGCGTATGCCCTGAGAACAATCTTTTTCCATATGTCACCGTCGACAAGATCATTGAGAATTCCCGGACCACCGGGCCGCTCACTCTGGTATTTGCGAAATCCGCAGGGAAAAGTTTCCTCTGGGAGCCGTTCGCCACCGACTGCCCGCAGGTATATGAGACTGAAAGGAACCTCTACAAGAACGTCATCGGCAATGAAGTCGTCTTCGAGGAGATCAACAAAAGCCTCGGACTCTCGTTCAGAAGCTCGTGGATGCTTTCCGACAAGTTCGGATTTGTAAGGAGAGCTTCAATCAGGAACATCTCAGGGAGGAAAATAAAAGTTGAGCTGCTCGACGGGCTCCAGAACATACTTCCCGCGAATGTCGACAGGAACCTGCAGACCGGCAGCAGCTGCCTCCTCGACGCCTACAAGAAGGCGGATCTGGACGAGGGAACCGGGATGGGGGTTTTCTTCCTCAACTCAATCCCGTCCGACAAGACCGAGCCTCTCGAATCCCTCAAGGCCACAGTTGTCTGGAGCGAAGGTCTCAGCAGGCCAATACACCTTCTTTCAATGAAGCAGATCGGGATGTTCAGGAACGGCATGAGGATCCACGAGGAGACGGAGTCAAGAGGCGTCAGGACAGGCTATTTCATCTCTTCTGAATTCGAGCTCAGGCCGTCTTCCGAGAAATCCTGGAGCATAGTAGCCGACGTCGACTACGACATCGTGAAGATCGAGGAGACGAGGAAGATTCTCGCCGGCCGCGGAAATGTCAGGAGGATGCTGGACGAGGATCTCAAGGCTTCCTCGGACAGCCTCGGAAAGATACTGGCAGCTTCTGATGCGCTCCAGGCCGGAGGGGACCAGATCACTGCGAACCATCATCTTTCCAACGTCCTGTTCAATGTCATGAGGGGCGGAATATTCGCCGACAACTACAGCGTGGACACGAAGGATTTTGCGGATTTCGCAAAGAGGAACGACGCCGGGATCCGGAAGGCCTTTGAGAAGTTCTTCAAATTTCTTCCGGAGAAGATGGATGTCGGAGAACTCAGGGAAAAGGTTGCAGGGCTCGGATCTCCGGACATGGAGCGGATCTGTATGGAATATCTGCCGCTGACCTTCAGCAGGAGGCATGGTGATCCGAGCCGTCCGTGGAACCATTTCGCCATACGCGTCAAAAATCCGGACGGTTCCAGGATATTGGACTACCAGGGCAACTGGAGGGACATTTTCCAGAACTGGGAGGCTCTCTGCATCTCATATCCTGAATTCATCGAGAGCACGATCGCGAAGTTCCTCAACGCCACCAACGCCGAAGGATATAATCCGTACAGGGTCACCAGGAACGGATTCGAGTGGGAGGTTCCGGAACCGCATCTTTCCTGGGCGAACATAGGCTACTGGGGCGACCACCAGGTCATATATCTGCTCAGGCTCCTTGAACTTTCGGAAAAGTTCCATCCCGACACCTTGCATGCGCTCCTCGGAAGGAGGATATTCTCATATTCCGACATCCCATACGAGCTGAAGTCCTACAAGGAAATTCTTGCCAATCCCAGGGACACCATCGTCTTCAATTTCGATAGGAATTCCGCTATTGAGAAGACTGTGAAGCAGCGCGGGACTTCCGGCAAGCTGGTAAATGTCGATGGAAAAGTCTTCCATGCAAGCATGATGGAGAAGTTCCTCGCGGTCGTCCTTTCCAAGCTGTCAAATTTCGTTCCGGGAGGCGGAATCTGGCTGAACACCCAGAGGCCCGAGTGGAACGACGCAAACAACGCCCTCGCTGGATACGGGCTTTCAATGGTGACCGTCTATTATCTCCACAGATTCCTCAAATTCATGGATGGAATTTCCGCACGCCATCTCGAGGAGGAGTTCCAGGTGTCGGCCGAGATGGCCGGACTTTTCCGCAGGATCACGGAAGTCCTGGAGAATAACCGGAAGATCGCCGCGCGCAGCTCCATCCCGGATTCCGACCGCAGGAAGATGATGGACGAACTCGGAACAGCCGCCTGCGAATTCCGCAAAGCTCTGTACAGGAAAGGAATTTCAGGCAGGACAGTTTCAATTTCCGGTGCGGAGATCGCAGGTTTCCTCAAGGTTGCCCAGGAATGGACTTCCCAGTCGATTGCCTTGAACGAGAGGAAGGACGGTCTTTTCCATTCATACAACGTCCTCGTAATGAAACCCGGCGGCGCAGCCGGTGTCAAATATTTGTATGAGATGCTTGAAGGACAGGTTGCCGTCCTGTCATCAGGATTCCTCTCTCCGGCAAGGAGCCTGAAGCTTACTGAATCCCTCAGGAAAAGCTCGATGTACCGTGAAGACCAGAATTCATATCTGCTTTATCCGGACAGGCCGGTGCAGACGTTCTTCCAGAAGAACAGGATACCGGAAAAGGTCGCTGTTAAATCCAGACTTCTCAAAAAGCTTCTTGCGGACGGTGATACGCAGATTGTAAGCAGGGACTGCAGGAATGCGATACATTTCAGCCATTCGATAGCGAATTCCAGGATTCTGGGGCAGAAGCTGGACGCGCTCGCTTCTGACAAGGGTCTTGCCCCTCTTGTCGCCAGGGAGAAGGATCTGGTCCTTGGAATCTACGAGGAAGTGTTCAGCCACTCGGAATTCACAGGTCGCTCCGGGACATTCTTCGCATACGAAGGCCTCGGTTCCATCTACTGGCACATGATCTCCAAGCTTCTTCTTGCGGTTCAGGAGAATTTCTTCATGGCAGCGGAAGAGGATCCAAAAGGAGCTGTTGCGAAAGGGCTTTTCAAGGCTTATTACGACATAAGGGAAGGGCTTGGGTTCAACAAGAAGCCGGAAGTCTATGGCGCGTTCCCGACGGATCCGTATTCCCATACGCCGAAACATTGCGGCGCCAGCCAGCCCGGCATGACGGGACAGGTGAAGGAGGAGATCATCACAAGGTTCGGCGAGCTTGGAGTGAAGTTCACCGGCGGTGCGATCGAAATATCCCCGCTGCTGCTGAGGAATATTGAATTTCTGAAAAAACCTTCGAATTTCGAGTATGTCAAGTGCGATGGGACCAGGGGATCTGTCAAGGTTCCCGCGGGAGGTCTCGCATTTACATGCTGCCAGGTCCCGTTCGTATACTGCAGGGGAGGCGCACCCGGGATTGAGATCAGAAATGCGGACGGGAGCGTTTCAAGGATGGACGGATTGAGAATAGATCCGGAGACCTGTGGGAAAATATTCCGCAGGGAAGGGGTCGTCGAATCAGTGTCTGTAGGAATTTAAATCATATTTAAAGGATAAAAACATGAAAGTTGCCATCGCTTTAATTGCGTTGTCCATCTGTCTGGTTTCGCAGGCGCAGGTGAAGATCGAGAAGGAAGCCGGAGGATACAGGCTCTCCGTAGATGGGAAGCCTTTTGAACTGAAGGGCGTTACCTTCGGAATGCCGATCAAGGAGGACAGCATAGATGCAAGCTTCAAGGAGCTGAAGAACATGGGCGTCAACGCCATCAGAAACTGGGGCTGCGGAAACGACACACAGCTTCTCCTGGACACGGCGGCGAAATATGATGTTAAGGTCCTGCTCGGAATCTGGATGAGGCATGGCCGGTCCGGCGCGGAAGGCGATGACAATTTCAACTATGTGAATGATGACAAGGGCAAGGAGAACCAGTTCAACGACGCCATCAAATGGGTGAACAAGTTCAAGGACCACAAGGCCCTTCTTGGATGGGGTATCGGCAACGAGGTGATACTCAATATCGGTTCTGAAGAGGAGAAAGTCGCATATGCCAAGTTCCTGGAGAAGGTCTGCAGCGAGGTCAAGAAGATCGATCCGAACCATCCGATATTCTCCGCAGGCGCCTGGACTATCGAGTGGAAATACTGGAAGCAGTATACCCCTTCGCTCGATGTGTATGGCGTCAACACCTACGGCTGGGGGGCTACGGCGCTGCCCGATGAACTCAAGAAGAACGGCATCGACAAGCCGTATGTGCTGACTGAATTCGGACCGCGCGGCGAATGGGATGCTCCAAAGGACAGCAACGGCCTGAAAATTGAACCGAGTGAAAAGGAGAAAGTAGACACCATCATCCAGGGTGTACCGAAGATGGTGAAGGCGAACAAGGAATGCCTTGGCGCATTTATTTTTAATTTTGGAAAAGGGACCGACCATGGCGGAGTCTGGCTGAACTTCAAGATCGGCGACGCATACCGCCCATATTACTGGGCGATCCGCGAAGTCTATACCGGGCAGAAGGCTCCGAATGCATGTCCGGAGATTGCAGAGTTTTCAATCCCCAACAGCGTAGTCAAGCCCGAGGACTGGGTTCCGGTTGTGCTGAAGGTGTCCGACAAGGAAGACAAGGCCGGAGACCTGAAGATCAGTTTCAATTACAACCACAGGGAGAACGGATCCAGGAATGAAAGAGATGCCATCAAGCCGCTGAACTCACGGAAGAACGATGATGGATCGTACTCGATACAGGCTCCGAAGAATGATGGTCTCTACAAGATCTACGCCTACTGCCAGGACAGCTATCCGAACCTTTCGATCGCATATACTTCCCTTTTTGTGACGAAGCAGGGATCAAACGCAGGCGAGCCCGGACAGAAGGCGCAGCTGCCTCTGTTTGTCTTCGACAATACGACTCCGCAGACGAAACTTCCATATGTACCGTCAGGCCTGATGGGTAACTTCAAGGCGCTCAAGCACAACATGGAATGCACGGAAAATCCGCATTCAGCGCCGAACTGCATAGAAGTTGCGTATTCCGCAAACGGTGAATGGATCGGACTCGCCTGGCAGTCGCCCGCGAACGACTGGGGCGGTGAAAAGCCCGGCGGATACGATCTGACCGGAGCCAAGTCGTTCAAGTTCTGGGCGCGCGGCAAGGAAGGCGGGGAAAAGGTCAAGTTCGGTTTCGGTATGATCGGCAGGGAGAAGAAATATTTCGACACCGCCAAGAAAGAGACAGGGGATCTTGTCCTCGAAAAGGAATGGAAGGAATATTCGATTCCCATCGACGGATGCGATCTCCGCAGGATCAAGACCGGGTTCACCATGTTCTTCGGCGGCCAGGGAAAACCTATAACCTTCTATCTGGATGATATACGATATGAGTAAGATAAATAACGGAACATCGAACATCGAACATCGAACTCTGAACATCGAACTAACTCAACTTATTCGAAGTTGGACGTTCGAAGGTGGACCTGTCCTTCGAAGCCTTGGCGTAGGAGGATGTTCGAAGTTCATGTATTTTCTTTCGGGGATATTAATCCTTGTTTTTGGATCCCCTTTGTCTGCCGCCGATGTTGTTCCTGTGGGAAAGGGCTCCTATGCCAGCGCGCCTCCGGGAGAGAAAGAGGTGAACGAGCTTTTCGCGAAGAAGCCGAACCTCGAGCCGGAGGTCGCCAATCTTCCGCTGCCGACCAACGACTGGTGGACGACCCAGCTAATGGAAGCCTGGCCGGGCAAGATGTGGGCCACCCCGGTGACTGTCAGCGCCAACGGCGCAGGTGTCCGGATCTGGTATCCGATGGGCTGGAATGAAAACGGCACTGAGATGGATCAGGGCGAACCTCTGGAAGTTGTGGCCGTGAGCCGCGGTCCTGCCGCTCCGGACGCTGACATCGTGGTCTGCGATTTTGAATTTGAAACCTGGCCTGCGGACTGGAAGGTCATAGGCACAGGCTGGGGCAAGGGGCCTGTCACCGGCACTACCAGGCAAAAGGCAAATGGAATCGCCGGACAGCGCTACGCGAACAGCATCATTGTCGATGGCGACCGCGGTCAGGGCGACATACTTACGTCTCCATTTACCATTCAACGCGATTACATATCCTTGCTTGTCGGTGGTGGCGGCGATGGCAAGAAGGCCCGCATCGCTCTCGAGATAGATGGTAAAGAAATTTATTCCGAGTCCGGAAAGAATTCCTGGGACTTCTCGCCGCGTCTCTGGGACGTAAAGGCATACAAGGGCAGGAAGGCGCAAATCCATTTGATCGACCAGACAGGCGGCGGCTGGGGCTGGGTCGCAGTCGACCAGATAATGCAGACAAACAGCAATCAGCCTGCATCCGCCGGACTCTTCAAGAGCTGTTCGACAAAAGGATGGGGAGACTGGACGCAGGTGATGAGGCTGCGCACCGAACCTGAGAAATATATCGACGCCACATATGGGCACGGACTTCCATTCGTCTGGATTGAAAGCAAGGGAGTGGATCTCAATGTTCCGGGGACCGGGGACGCTATAGCCGATGCAACTGGCAAGGCCGTGAAACTGCCGTATACCGGCGATGCGCTGGTGCTGACGCGAGGACCACGCACGTTCGCATTGTTCGCTCCGGAGAAGACGGAATTCGTACCGGTCGGCGGAGGAATAGATCTGAAATTTTCTGGCAAGGACCGTTTCGTGGTCGCGGCGCTGCTGCCTGATGCAAAAGCTGCACCAGTCTTCCAGAAGTACGCCTATGCCGTCCCCCGCGACACCAAGTTGACATATAAATACGACCGCGATGCCGGGGAAGTTGTCACAACATGGACAATTACAGCCGATGCGTTGCGTGGAACTTCCAAGGAAGTATTACAGGGCTGGCTGCCTCATCATTACCGGACAACCCGTCAGAAACTGCCTTTCATCGAGCCGACGTTTGCAACGCTGCGCGGCAAGATGCGTCTCGCACCGGGAAACACTTTTGAGATAGCCTGGCCGTTCAAGGGAGTTCTTCCTGTGATGCCGGCGCCGACCGACACGGAAGGCGTGCCGAATCCATATCAGCCTGCGCGCATGGCCGAATTCATCCAGAAATGGACCGCCGAAAAAGCTGGTAAGAAATATGGCGATGACACATACTGGGGCGCGAAGGACTTTCTTGTCATGGCGGAAATGATGTCCATGGCGCGGCAGCTCAAGCTGCCCGAGGCCGACAAGCTCCATGAGATGACAAAGGCATGTCTCACCGACTGGTTGACCTACACCCCTGGCGAGAACGCGCATTATTTCGCGAAATATCCGCTGCCCTGGGGAGGTATGGTGGGTTTCAAGACGAGCTACGGATCCGGAGGATTTACCGACAACCATTTCCATTTCGGATATTTCACCCTCGCCGGCGCGCTGATGGCGATGGACGACCAGCAGTGGGGTGCGGATTTCGCACCTATGCTCAAACTTGTCGCAAAGCAGTATGCCAACTGGGACCGCAAGGACAAGGATTTCCCCTGGATGCGCTGCTTTGATCCCTGGAACGGACACTGCTATGCAGGAGGAGGATCGAACCGCGACGACGGCAACAACCAGGAGTCTTCTTCGGAATCCATGGGCGGATGGACCGGGCTTTTCCTGCTGGGCTGCATGCTGAAGGACCAGGACATGATCGACGCCGGCGCCATGGGCTGGGCGATCGAATCCGAGGCAGTCGCCGAATACTGGAACGACTACTATGCTTGGAAGATCGGGCCCGAGGCGTCAAACTACTCGCCGAACTACAAGAACAAGCATTCTATAGTCAGCGTACTCCGCGACCGCGACATCGGGTACTGGACCTGGTTCAGCGGCGAGGCCATACACATCTACGGCATACAGTGGCTGCCGATGTGGACCTCCCTGCAATATCTCGGAAAGGATCCGGCGTTCGCAACCTGGCAGGTAGACAACATGCTCAAGGTGCAGGGCAAGGGAACTCCGGTGACGTTCTCGAAACTCGGCGACGACTGGGGCAACATCGCCGTAGGATATGCGATGTTCGGCGATCCAGCCAGGGCGGCGAAGATCCTGGACGAGGCTTATGCGGCCAATGACAAGCTCGGACAGTTCGGCCGCGCTACTCTCACCTATTATTATACGCACAGCCTGCAGTCGCTCGGCCAGATCGCCTGGAACTGCAGCACCACGGTTCCGACCAGCACAGTGTTCCGCGACGCCAAGGGCAGATATACCGCCGTCATCTACAATCCCGAATTGAAGGATGTGCAGGCAGGAATATTCCGCGACGGCAAAAAGATCGGAACTGTGACCGCTCCGGCCGGGATTCTTTCACGGGTGCCGGTGAATGAACAGAAATAAATTGAAAACAAACCAATAGAAAACTAGATTAGAAGTATCAAGGGGAGATTTGATGTCTGCAGACAGCGATAAAAATCTAGAGAGCTTTTCCAGATACGAGCCTGTGCTCTTCATGGCCGTGCTCGTCATCGGCATCGTATCAGCCCTTCTTTTCCTGGTCACAAAGACTGCGGTGAAGGACGAGAGGACCGACGACGGACGTATCATAGTCAACTACTGGGAGAAATGGACCGGTTTCGAGCGTGACGCGCTGATGGAGGTCATCGACGACTTCAACAAGTCCCAGGACAAGATCTTCGTGAAGCTCCTGACCGTCAGCACCATCGACCAGAAGCTCCTGCTTGCCACAGCCGGCGGAACTCCGCCCGACATCGCCGGCGTCTGGGTGCAGAACGTGAATGTGTTCGCCGAGAAAGGCGCGCTTACACCTCTTAACAAGATGCTCGAGAAAAAGGGAATATCCAGGAAGGACTACATCCCTGTGTTCTGGGACCTCTGCGAGCGCAAGGGCTTCATGTGGGCCCTTCCTTCAACGCCCGCGACCACCGCGCTCCACTGGAACAAGAAGATGTTCAGGGACGCCGGACTCGATCCTGACAAGCCCCCGACAAGCCGCGCCGAACTCGACGCGATGAACGAGAAACTCACAATCGTTTCCCTCAAAAGAGGTTCTGAGACGGTGAAGGTCCGTTATTGCGAACTGACGGACGAGGAGAAGAAGCAGAAGAACTTCGACATAGTCCAGCTCGGATACACTCCGACCGAGCCGGGCTGGTGGAACTCGATGTGGTGCTACTGGTTCGACGGCGAACTCTGGGACGGTGACAGGAAGATCACGGCCGACAGCAAGGAGGATGTTGAAGCGCTGAAATGGTTCAAGAGCTTCGGTGACAAATATGGGATACAGAACCTGAGGAACTTCGGTGCGTCCTTCGGGAACTTCTCCTCCCCGCAGAACCCGTTCCTGTCCGAGAAGGTTGCAATGGTCCTCCAGGGCGTGTGGATGTACAACTTCATAGAGAAATACGCACCGCAGGTCGAATGGGCCGCCGCGCCTTTCCCGAGCCTGGGCGGAAATCCGAAGACTCCGTTCGTGGCGATTGCGGAATGCGACGTGCTCGTGATCCCGAAGGGAGCCAGGCATGCGAAGGAGGCGTTCGAGTTCATGAGCTATATCAACAGCAGGGGTCCGATGGAGAAGCTCAACATGGGACAGAGGAAGTTCAGCGCCCTCGCCGAGATAAGCCCCGACTTCGTCAAGAACCATCCGAACAAATATATCCAGACCTTCATTGACCTGGCGAAAAGCCCCGGCGTCAGGACCATACCCAAGCTGCCTGTCTGGAACGAGTACAATACGGAATTGTCGGTCGCCTACGACCAGGCGTTCACCGGAATCATGAGCCCGGAGGAGGCTCTTAAGAGCGCCAGGGAGAGGACGCAGTGGAAGTTCGACAAGATACTGAATAGATGGGATCTGATAAAGGACGACAGGATGAAGGAATGGGAAAAAGAAAATGACTCGTGGTGAAAAATACAATTTGAAGATGGGACTGCTCTTCGTGAGCCCGTGGATTTTCGGGTTCATGGTGTTCACCGTATACACCGTCGGAGCATCCCTGTTCTATTCGTTCTGCGACTACGATGTGCTGTCCAAGCCGGTATTCATCGGGTTGACCAACTATACGGACATGGCGTCGGACAGCGTCTTCTGGAAGGCCCTCTACAACACGCTGATCTTTGCGTTCTTCGCAATTCCTCTCGGGCTTGTCTCTTCGATCTGCGTGGCGATACTCCTGAACATGCCGGTGAGCGGACGTCCGGTGTTCAGGACAATCTTCTTCCTGCCGTCGCTCGTGCCGCTGGTTGCGACATCGATGATCTGGCTGTGGATATTCAACGGCAAGTTCGGACTCCTCAACTACTTCCTCAACATGGCAGGACTGCCCGGACCCGAATGGCTGACGAATGAGCATTACACCAAACCGGCTCTCATACTTACTGTCGTATGGGGCATTGGCAATTCCGTTGTGATCTACCTTGCGGCGCTGCAGGAGGTTCCGGTCCAACTTTACGAGTCGGCGGACATAGACGGCGCCGGATTCCTCAGGAAGATATGGCACATAACCCTGCCTTCGATATCGCCGGTCATCTATTTCAACCTGGTCATGGGCATCATCGGGTGCCTGCAGGTCTTCGCGCAGCCGTACATCATGTTCGGCGCGGGGACTGGCGGACCGAACCGTTCGGCCCTCTTCTATGCGGTATACCTCTACGAGAACGCGTTCACGTACAACCAGATGGGATACGCCTGCGCCAT
>CAZDNQ010000014.1:15294-21431 GCA_964506605.1 uncultured Victivallis sp.
TACCTGGCGACGGTCATCAGCCGCAAACACATCCATTACGGGGACTAAGTTCAGAGGCAACCTATGATAAAATTAAATTCATTCGGGAAAATGCTGGTGTTCTTCTTCCTTGTCATAGGATCGATCGTCTTCAGCACTCCGCTCATCTGGATGGTCTCCACAGCGCTCAAGCCTATCGAACAGACGATGAGCATGCCGCCGACCTGGCTGCCATACAGGTATTTCGCCGATATCAACGGAAAGAAGACCGCCATAGTTCCAAAGGTGAAGATTGAAGAGCCGTCGACTGCCATCCTCGTTGAAGGCGTGAACGATGCCCAGATAATCCCGAATTCGAAGATTTCCGAGCAGAAGGGCAAGTACAAGGTCCTGAAGGAGATTTCCGCCGACAAGGACAATCCCTGGTCGGCTGTCACGCTGGAGAAGATCAACGGTGACGAGAACACGTCCGAGCAGTTCTTCGTCCCGGTGAAGAGCGTCGAACGGACGCTCTGTTTCCGCTGGAGCAACTTCAAGGAGGCCATCAAGGCGATGAAATGCTTCTGGATGTATCTGAAGAACACATTGATACTCTGCTTTTTCACGGTGGTCGGCACGGTGATATCCAGCGCGTTCGCGGCCTACGGGTTCTCAAGGATACAATGGATCGGGCGCGACAAGCTGTTCCTCCTCGCGCTGGCGACCATGATGATCCCGTTCCCGGTGATCATGGTTCCGCTCTACTGCCTGTACAGGTCTTTCGGACTGGTAGGCACGCCGCACCCTCTCTGGATAGGATCGTTTTTCGCGGGGGCGTTCAATGTGTTCCTGCTCAGGCAGTTCTTCCTGACGATCCCGCAGTCGCTCTCCGAGGCGGCCAGGATAGACGGCTGCAGCGAGTTCCAGATCTTCATGAGGATCATCCTCCCCATATCCAAGCCTGCGCTGCTTGTCGTGGCGCTGTTCCAGTTCATGGGGACCTGGAACGACTTCCTCGGGCCGCTGCTCTTCCTGACAAACCAGGAGGACTTCACGCTCGCGCTCGGACTCCAGTTCTTCCAGAGCCAGCACGGCGGCACGGAATGGAACTACCTCATGGCGGCAAGCCTTCTCGTAGTCACGCCTGTAATCGTCCTCTTCCTGCTCACGCAGAAAGCCTTCATCGAAGGTATTTCCACTACGGGAATAAAAGGGTGATGGCAGGACGAGCTTTCAGCCCGTTCAAACAGTCTGGAAAGCTTATCTTACTTGTAAGAAATTTGCGAAATGGTATTGGATTATGATTGCGAAGCAATATTTGGACTGAGGTACTCCCGTACCGCTTTGTTTCGCGAAATTAACTAGGATGGAATAAATTCCGTCATTAAAGGCGGTGATGAATCACCGCACTCCAAGGATTCGCTCCGCTCATCAATAATTGTATTAATCCCAAATTATCATTTGCCTTCCAGCAGCTATTTCGCGCCTTCCATAGAGCTTTGATAAGGAGGATTATGCGGTCAGCGCGGCTGCGGGCCGGCGGGGAACTTGGGCCAGCTTTTGCCGTCCGGGATCGCTCCTATGTCCTTGGAGGAATCGGTACGATCAATCTCAACTGTTCCTTTTCCAATGGCCGGGCTGCCGGGAAGCAAACGGAAATCGGCATTGGCAGGATCAGCCATTTTCACGGCATCTAGGCCTGGCAGGACCTGCCCATCGATGCCTGCGGCTATTTCCGTCTGACGGCTGTTGCTGGTGTTGACGGCGATATTGTTGTAGAACTCGATCAGGCTGCCGGTGAAATAGTCGCGTTTATGGAAGGAATGGGTTACAAGGATATTGTTGAAAAAGCGGAAATTTACCAGGTCTCGGATTCCTGGCCCTTCAATAGGCTGCTGGATATTTAGCAGGAAATGCTGGGGCATGACGATTGTATTGTTGAAGACCAGGAAGCCCGGGTAGGGAATCATCACGAAACGTTTGGAGATGGGTGTCCTGATCTGGTCGGCAGGGCATTTTCCCATGTGCTCCTTGGTCCAGTTCCGGTCGGTGGCTCCGAGTTTGAAACAACCCGGGCTCCACGGCCAGATATCGGGATCGGCGTATATCAGGTTGCGGTAGATGAAGACAGGCCCGGGCCAAGGTTCTCCATCCTGTGGCTGCCAGGATATAGGCTCGAAGACATTGTGGAAGACATTGTCGTAAATCCTCATGTTGCGCGAATGGTTTTCGGTCTCAAGCGCATTATCGACGATCTTTTCAAAGGTATTGCCGTAGACCCTGAGATTCTCGCTCCAGGAATTACCCCAGGTTGAGAGGCCCTCGAAGGCGTTGCGGACAAGGTTGTATCTCAGCTGCCAGTCCTTTCCTATGCCGCCGGCTATGCCGGTCTCATAGTTTTTCATTACTTCAGAGTCGTTATAGCGGCCCTTGCGATGCCACCAGAAGATCGGATACTTGGTCATCACTTCAGTGTCCTTATAGGTTGTGATGAGTTCGGCCACGTCGTCAAAGGCGGGATAATTGTGGTAGAAGCAGTTCTCCACGATCACTTCCGACGGCAGCTTGTCGTGCTCCCCTCCGCCGAACACTCCGAAACGGCAGCCGTCGAACCAGCAGTTCCTGACGGTGACATTACCGCCCCAGGTCAGAACTCCGGCAGCGCCCGGGGTTTCAAAGGTGAGTCCATCGATGACGAGATGTGCAGGACCCTTGATGTCGATGGTGAGATTGGCATGTTCAGGGAGGCTGATCTTTTCTCCGTTGTAGCCGGGGGCGTTGGACGGTGCGACACACATCAGATGCTGATTGGGATCTGGTGATCCGTATTTGCCGCTGTCAGGATGCAGCCGGACGTATAGCTTCTGTTCGCCTGCCACATAAAAGAATCCATGGCGCGGGCCTGGACACTGTTCTAGGAGATAGAAGTGTTTCAGGCAGTCGAGGCTGGGGTACGGCATCAGGTCAGTTCCGGAATACAGCACACGGGCTGGATTGTGGTCCAAGGGGATTGAATAGAGCTGGAGACCGGGATCTTCCAGCTTCCATTTGTTCTTTCCCTGGCGTATGGACGGATCAGAGGAGGAGAGGATCACCCGGCCCCGTTCGACTTTGTCGGCCTTGATGGTGATCGGACTGGATTCAGTTCCACCATGGCGGATGACAGGTCGTTCGGCATATATGCCGGGTGCAATGGTCACGGTATCGCCAGGTTCGGCGATATCTACGGCTTTCTGGATGGTCTTAAGAGGGCTGTCGGCGGCACGACCGGGATTGCTGTCGCTGCCAGTCCCGGCATCGACATATATCTGTCCTCCGGAAACTGCTAAGGCATAAGGAAAAAATACAGAGGCGATAACGGTACGGAAAAGAGAGTTTTTCATATATCAGGTCCTTCTTATTATATCAAAGTCTTCAAAGTGGGTTGGGGACGAGAATCTTGGTCTTATGATCTACGACTAACTTTATCTGGGTGTTTGAGCGTCTCAGGTCCTTCTTGTTCAATGAGTCAGCGTGGCCATCTACGAAGGCGCAGTTTGCAAAGCCATTGTGGAGTACAGAAATGGCGGCATCGCTCGAGGTCTTGGTTGTCGGACTGAAGGCCCAACTGGGCTGGCCGATATCCGCTGATCCGGTTATGGAGATTTCAGTGTCGGCATGGAGTATGAATGATGAAGGAACGAGGAAACGCTGGGCCCTGTAGAATATCTGCGAGGCGCCGGTGGTCTCCATGAAGTCGCCGGAGCTTGGACATTTGGAGGCATAGTTGGTGTCCAGATTGCCTCCGTACATCCCATAGACCCTTGTGCCCTTCCTGTATTTTCCCAATAATACGGTAGATGGGCATACGAGGACGTCTTTACCGGTAAGATAGACTTCCTGCGGGATATTTGAACCTCCGAGCAAGCACTGTGCCCAGGTGTCGTATCCCAAGGGAAGATTGTCAAAGCCGGCGTGCCAGAAATATTCATTGTTGTCGTTTGAGTACATCATCTGCGCCTTCTGGATTTGGGAGAGGTTTCCTATGCAAACGATTTTTTTAGCGGTGTCATTTGCGCTTTTCAGAGCAGGCAGGAGGAGAGATGCCAGTATTGCGATTATTGCAATGACAATCAGAAGCTCTATGAGGGTGAAACGGCCGGCTCTCATATTTCAATCTCCTGTAATATTGTCCTTTTCATCGGTGCGGCGCAGGTCCGGCAGACTCGCCGGGAATCAGCCTCCCGGTGTCGGGGCGGAACATAAGGCGCGATGGATTTTTCCCGCCGTTCTTCAATATGTCGGAGATGATGGCCTTTGCCTCCCGGACTGGTGACGGACGGTCAATGGTGGTGATCGATGGAATGCACATCCGGGCGACTTCAGGCTTGCCGAAGGAACAGACGGAGATGTCGCGTCCGGCCTTGACGCCGTGGTCGTGGCAGTAGCGGATCACCGCGATGGCGATGTCTATCGAAGTGCAGAACAGGGCGGTTGGTCGGGGCCTGGCGGCTAGCAGCCTGGCGGAATTTTCATAGGCCGGCTCCATGACGAAAAGAGCCGGATCAGCTTCAATATTGAATTTGACCGAGTTCAGGCCGATCCCTTCAACCGCCGTGTTCCAGAAGGATATCTTCTCAATGGCGGAGTTTGTGAAAGGGGAGATTGTGTAGCTGGCGAAGCGACGGTGCCCCAGACCGTAGAGGTGATCAACCAGCTGGCGGACTTCGACAGGAGGCGGTCCATCAAGGCAGCGCACTCCCCTGTCGGTCAGGTCATTGAACATGGTCACAACCTTGTGGCGGTTCTTAAGAACCAGCTTTTCGATGAATTTATAGCCGACTATCGGGTGCTTTATGAATACCAGATCGAAATCTCCGCTGATGACGTCGGATATCACCGGATCGTCATTGTGGCTGTATCCAATCTGGCGGTAGCTTCCACCAAGCTCCTCCGCCGCCATCCTGACAGCGTTTTCCCAGAGCCGGTAGTCAGAATCGTGGCTGGTCAGAAAAGCTATGTTCAACGTCCTGCCACGCCGGCAGCGGGCGCGGTTGACGGCAAAACGTCCGTTGCTCTGTCGGGTGATGACACCGTTTCTGAGCAACTTCTGAAAAGCCTGGAGGACAGTCAGGTAGCTTACTCCTGTCTCGGATGCCAGTTTCCGTGCTCCTGGAAGCCGGCAGGTTGCATAATCTTCATTGCTGATCCGGCGGGTCAGCAGTTCGACAATCTGTTCATGTTTGCTCATGGTTGTATCAGATCCTTCTATTTTGCTGCTGCGGAGGCCTTGAGTTTGAGATATGCCTCTGCATATCTTGAGCCGAAAATCCTCAGGGACTCGGAATTAAAATGCACCTTGTCGGAACTGGCGCTGAGCTCTGCCGAGGATACGATGGCGCAGTTCGGAACAAGAGGAGGTATCTGGGCCAGAAATCCATTGAAAGCCACATAGGATGGATTATATGTGCCAAGCTCACCGACAAGCACTGGTACGTTTTCAGCACCAAGCTCTTTCCGGAGGCTGGAGATCATCGCAGCGAAGCGTCTGGGATAGGCGGATGCAAGCTTCGGGCTGGAATCGGCCTCTCCCTGGTGCCAGAGGATTCCCGCCAAAGCTCCATTCTTCATCGCAATCCTGGCCCTGTCAACTGCATTCTTAAAAAGTTCGCTGCTGGAATTCCACTGTTTAAGGCTTGTGCCTCCGACGGCGCATGGGATGAGGCCGACAGTTGATTCAGGTTCGGCCTTGAGGACATCGCGTGCGAACTGTGAGCAGAGTCCGATACCTGCACTCGATTTGTCGAAATGGACCGGATCCTTTGCCAATACCCATTTCCCTTCCTTGTCCAGCATGAATATCCTGGGATTGGTCGCCTTGTCCTGCTCTTCGACAATTCCGCGTCCGGCCATATTGGATTGTCCGATCAAAAGGAAGAGCTTCATGTTGGACGGAATCTCCTGCGGGAAGCAGGCAGCGCAGGAGATGAAAATGAGTATTGATAGGAATGCTGCCGGGATTTTCTTAATCATGGTAAATTCCTTATCTTCAATTCAGAAATATATCAATATCGATATATTTAATTATTACATATAATTAAAATAAATCAATAACGATATAAAAAATAAAGAAATAATTATTCAAGACGGTATAGTATGATTATCTGACGGCTTTGACTTCCAGCCACTCCGATGGGCTC
>CAZDNQ010000015.1:0-20436 GCA_964506605.1 uncultured Victivallis sp.
CCAAGCGCGAGACCAACCATCCCAGCGGACGTACACAGGAGATACAGCGCCTCATCGGTAGAAGCCTCCGCGCGGCTATAAATCTCGAAAAACTCGGTGCCAGGACCATCTATATCGACTGCGAAGTCATCGATGCGGACGGCGGCACGCGCTGCGCAGGGATTACCGGCGGAATGGTCGCGCTACAGCTCGCGATCAGGAAGCTGATCAATGAAGGCAAGCTCACTGAAAGCCCGCTCATCTGCAATATCGCCGCAGTAAGCATAGGAATCCTGAAAGGCGAAGTCCTCCTTGATCTCTGCTACCAGGAGGATTCCAGCGCCGACGTCGACATGAACCTTGTCATGACCGACCAGGGCCGCATCGTCGAGGTCCAGGCCTCAGGCGAGGAAAGCACTTTCTCCAAAAAAGAGCTTGATTCCATGCTGAAGATCGCCGAAAAGGGGATCGAACAGCTTTTCGAACTGCAGAAGAAGGCGCTGAAATAATATCCGAACCGGAGTATCGGAGAAATATGGAAATAAAAAATCCGCATCCAAGAAGATGCGGATTTTTTTGAATGGCCGGAAAACTATCTGCTCCTCTCTTCGAAATATTTCCTAACCTTCTTGTGCACTGCCAGAGTCCGTTCTGCGAGCTCCTTCATTGAGATGTCCTGGAACCCGAAGACCTGCGGCTTGATGGTGTCGTTGAGGGCAGGGGCGAGTTTTCCGCCGAACTTCTTCTTTCCCGCAGCCGCGCCGACTATCGAACCGGTGCTCGCACCGTTGCAGTCGGTGTCGAGTGCGCCCATTACCGATATGCAGATCGACCTGTCGGGATTCATCTTCCCGTAGAACAGCGACATCATGACTATCAGTGCATTGTTGACCGTGTGGACCGGGCTCATGTCCGAATATCTCTCCTCCAGCTTCTCCATGAACGATTCGAAATTCTTGCATGTCTTGATCCATTTCAACGCTTCTTTGACTCCTTCGGCGAGCCTGCAGTTCTTCGGAATCTCTGAAAGCCCGATTTCGACAAGCCTGTGCGGATCCGATTCGACGAATGACGCTGCGATCATCGCGGCTACGAACATCTCACCGTAGATCCCGTTCGCGGTATGCGTCCAATGCGCGTCGCGCCATGCGAATTCCGCAGCAAGCTCCGGATTGCCTGCGCATGCGTACGCCCAGCCGTCCGCCCTGATCTGCGCGCCGATCCATTCGCGGTAAGGGTTATTAAACCTCCGTGTGAACTCAGGCGTGGTGAAGGCCTTTGAACTGTCCCATGCACCCATTCTAGGCGTCTTTATGTTATAGTTGAGAATCGCCTGTGTCTCCGCTGTGCATATCGCATTGTAGGGAAGCGAGCTGTTCCAGCAGTTGGCAACATCGTTCCATTTGAAGTCAGGGCCCTTCTCCTCAAGCACCTTGAGCCCTATGATCGAATAATGGATGTCGTCGTCAGGTTCCATATACTTGATGTTCTCGCGCCAGGACTTCTCGCATCCAAGCTTGATGCCGTCGGAAGTCTCATTGCCGCTGAAGAAATAATCGAGAGGCCAGTGCCCTCTGTTCTTGAGATAATGCCTTATCGCCTTGCGTCCGTTGAGACCGAGTTCCTTCCTCCCCCCCATTCCAAGACCTTCCACAGGTTTTCCAAGCGCGCAGCCTGAGGCGCGGCCCGTCCAGGCGCCATGCATGCGGTCGAGCAGTTCGGCGTCAAAATAATTCATCTTGAGCTGGCGGGGGCCTGCCGGACGTTCCTTCCTGATGCCTTCAAGATCGTTCGGCTGCACATATTTGAATTTAGGATCCTTTGGAAGGTTCTTGAGCTTTTCCGTAAGCTCCATGATCTTGCATTCGTTGTTGGAGTCATATGCATCGTGCAGGGAATTGATCTCCTCTTTGAGTTCCTGTGGAACGATGAAGCCTTCATACTCCGCCTGCACTATCTCGCTCTTCAGAAGCTTGACGCCCGGATCCCAGCCTGTGATAACCATTGTAGACTCCAGATTTGAATTTTGAATATCTAACAGCTGAATATCGAATTTCGAACTATTGACTTCGTTATTCTATATTCGTCATTCGTTATTCTGCGGTTCAATTATCTTTTGATATTGCCTTAAGTTATGGTATATTATAGATATAACAACGCTTAAAATGCCATAAACTATGCAGAAAAGACCATCATACAGGTTCGGATATGCAGAAGTCAACCTCCCGGAGGATTTTCCGTTTGCAGTCTCTCCGCTGTTCGAGCAGGGCGACAAGGAGATCACAGCGCTTCATGCGCACAACGTGATTGAATTCGGAATATGCCTCGACGGCAGCGGAATATTCGTGGTCGAAGACAAGATACTTCCCTTCCATGCCGGAGACGCCTCTATCATAACGAACAAGGAGATGCATCTCGCCCAAAGTACAAAAGGTACGAGCAGCCACTGGTACTGGATCTACGTGAACCTCGAAAAGATCCTCTATCCGGCATTCCATAATTCTGAAATTGCCCGGACGGATTATCTTGCAGGCCCGAAGTTCAACAACATCATTCCTGTATCAAAGTATCCGAAGATCTGCTCGCTGGTGAAGCAGATAACCGAGATCCATTACAGCAAGGCTCTCTACAAGAAGGAACGTATCATTTCCGTTCTTTGTCTTCTTATGAGCGAGTTGAGGTGCGCATTCGGAGGTGGGAATCCGGCTCCGAAAACTACAACCCGTTCCTGTTTCGAGCCTGACACCCTCCAGCGCATCCAGAAGGCCGTAGCGTATATTACCAGCCACTATACTGAGAAGATCAAGATCAGGGAGCTAGCAAAACTGAGCGGGCTGAGCGTCACGCATTTCAGAAGGCTTTTCGAGAAGGCGCTAGGAAAATCTCCGGTCCAGTATCTGACGCAGGTCCGTGTAACTATGGCTTCAGCCGAACTCAAGAATAGCAGGAAGCCGATAAGCACGATCTCTTATGAGTCTGGTTTCACAACCCTCTCCAGTTTCAACCGCCACTTTAAAAGACAGACCGGCATGTCGCCGAGGGAGTGGAGGGGAAAGTAGGGACGGGCTTTAGCCTGTCCCATTCCTGATTGAGGACAGAGGAACATGACTTGCGGCACTTGTTCGCCTATGGCTAATTAACTGCCATACGGATAGGAATATATCTGCATACATGACTATGTCATGATTGAATGGAATCATTTCCTGAGCTTCATGGTCTTTTCTCCTACTGGCATTTGAGCTTGGGAAGAAGACCGGTGAAGAAGCTCCTGTCCCATAGCGCCAGATCGTCAGGATCTTTTATGAATGGTTCAACATCTTTCCTGGCCTGGTTGAAATCAACATCTGAAAATCTCTTCCGGAGGTGCTCCAGCAGTTCTTTGTGTCCGAATTTATCAATTCCCCCCAGATGACCTGAATCTATCATCCTCAGCCTGAGATGCGTGATGTCGCATGGTATTTCATTTCCTATGAACCATACGAAGTCGTAGAAGTCGCGCCCCTTCACCCTGGACTGCCAGTTTCGGCACAGGATTGCATGAAGTTTCCCTGCAAAAAGGCACGGCGGGGTGAACAGCTCCACCTGGAAAGGAATTGGGGTGAGAAGAGTTCTGGTCTCGTATGAAGCTCCTTCTGGAGGAGTAGTGTCGACTTCAAATTTGATTTTTAGCAACTTGTCCTTCTGAATGCGTTCAGCCACAGTTTCAGGTGCCTTCATCTTGAACATGTTTTCCTGCGTATTGGCCTTGATGAACGCGGAATCGATGTCGGAATGATGTTTTTGCCGTCTTGTGACTTCCACGTTGAAGCCGAAAGAAAGGAGTTCTGCCTCAACCATTTTCACATGGGGTGACAAGTCAAAAGAACTGTTTTTCCTGGTGAGTGAAAAGTCAAGATCTTCAGAGAAACGGCGTATCCCGTGGAATATCCTGAGCGCACTGCCGCCATAGAATGCCGCGTGCTCGAAAAACTTCGACCTCCACAGGCCCAGGAGCGCAAGATGCTGGATTATCTCCTTGAGTGCATTTTCATAGTCATGCGCCGTTTTACAGTCGTATCTTTCAATCATCTTCAAAAGAGCCGCATCCATTTTCATTCCCCTTTCATGTTTGAGAGGTACCAGCCTATGAATGATTGTACGGAACTGTTCCGGTAACGCTTCCCGATATTTCTCAATCTTCCAGCGTCAAGACACAAGCTGCCGATGTCGATTCGGAGTTCCTCGGTCAGAAACTTTTCCACATCCCGCTGGCGAAGTCCTCCCACAAGCGAGCTCCTGTCGCACAGGGCCTTTTCCGGTGTTGCAATGAAGAAACTGCCTGACCTGCCTGAAACAATGTCCGCCCCTATGGAAAATGCCGAGTTCTGCAGGTAAGTATAGCTGAAACGGCCGGCCGGAGTTGAAAAGATCTTGTTTCTTTTGCTTGTCATGCAGGTGATTGTCTCGACCTTTTCCGGGATTAGGCCCAGATGGGAAAGCGCAGACTCCATGGATACATATGATGGCCCAAATATCAGACAGGCCAGCACGAAAGGATCGCTCTTTTCAAGAGAGGAAACATAGAGCCCCTTCTTGATCCTTGTCATCTCCTTGTTCTTCAGCATCAGATGTATCTTGTTACGAGGAGATGAATAGTCCTTGAGCATCTGCATAAGGTACTGGTAGTCGAAAGGAATGGATTCTGGCAATTTAATCTTCTGCATATAGATGACCCTGTGTATTGACCAGTATGTTTATTAATACTAAACATACTGGTTAAAATACGAGAATCAAGTGGAGGTTGGAGAATTTTGAAGAACAGGCATGGAAAAGGACATTGTTATTATGAAAGAAAAAAAGAGCGCAGAGTTTCCTCTGCGCCCTTTTGGCTTTACTGAAGAAAAATTACTTCTTCTTTGCACCGTCGGCTATCGTGGCCTGGGCGGCCGCGAGCCTTGCGATCGGAACGCGGTACGGGCTGCAGGAGACGTAGTTCATGCCGACCTTGTGGCAGAACTTCACGCTCTTGGATTCGCCGCCGTGCTCGCCGCAGATTCCAACCTTGAGGCCGGGACGTGTCTTGCGTCCAAGCTCGATGGCCATCTTGACCAGCTTGC
Source organism: uncultured Victivallis sp. (assembly GCA_964506605.1). Taxonomy (GTDB): domain Bacteria; phylum Verrucomicrobiota; class Lentisphaeria; order Victivallales; family GWF2-50-93; genus GWF2-50-93. The sequence goes on from CAZDNQ010000015.1 coordinate 5,076, forward strand.
CAACGCCGCTCTGGTCGAGGCTCTGGAAGGGATCTTCCGCGAATATCGCCTTGCCGCCGTCCTTCTCGCTCTTGACGTAGTCCGGAAGGAATCTTCCGGCGTCGTCGCGTGAGAGGCCGAGGGTCATCTGGGTGAGGTCGTTCGTTCCGCATGAGAAGAACTCCGCGACTTCCGCGATCTCGTCGGCGAGAAGTGCGGCGCGCGGGATCTCGATCATGGTTCCGAGCATGTACTTCACCTTGGAGCCTACGCCGGCCTCCTTGATGAGCTTGTCGGCTACAACCCTTGCCTCGTCGCAGAGGATCTTGAGCTCCTTGCGGTCGATGGTGAGGGGGATCATTATCTCAGGATATACCTTCACGCCTTTCTTGGCGCATTCGATCGCGGCAAGAATTATGGCTGTGACCTGCATCACGAGGATCTCAGGATAGGTTATGCAGAGACGGCAGCCGCGGTGCCCGAGCATCGGGTTGGACTCATGCAGCTGCTCGCAGCGGTGCCTGATGTCGGCGGGCGACATCTTCGTCACTTCGCTCAGCTTGTTCACGCCGGCGTCGTCCTTCGGGGTGAATTCATGGAGCGGCGGATCGATGAGCCTGATGGTGACAGGCTTCCCGTCCATCGCCTTGAATATTCCGGCGAAGTCGTTCTTCTGGAACGGGAGGAGCTTCGCGAGGGCCTTCTTCCTGGCGTCGAGCGTCTCAGCGACGATCATCTCCTGGATGGCGAGACGGCGTTCCTCGGTGTCGAAGAACATGTGTTCGGTACGGCAGAGGCCGATGCCTTCGGCTCCGAGTTCGACAGCCTTGACGGCGTCATACGGAGTGTCGGCGTTCGTGCGGACCTTGAGCTTGCGGACCTTGTCGCACCATGTGAGGAGCGTCTTGAACTCTTCAGTCTGCTCAGGCTTCTTGAGAGGGAGTGCCGTGAGATAGATCTCGCCGGTCGAGCCGTTCAGGGTGAGATATTCGCCCTGCTTGACGGTCTTTCCGCCGATGAGCATGCTCTTGGTCTCGTAGCTGATGTTGATGGCTTCGCATCCGACGATACAGCATTTTCCCCAGCCGCGTGCGACAACTGCCGCGTGGGAGGTCTTTCCGCCGGTGGCGGTGAGGATGCCCTGCGCGGCGTGCATTCCGCCGACGTCCTCAGGGCTGGTCTCCTTGCGGACAAGGAGGACTTTCTCGCCCTTGTGCGCCATTTCTTCAGCTTCAGCGGCCGTGAACACGACCTTTCCGCAGGCTGCGCCGGGAACGGCGTCGATGCCCTTGCCGAGGAAATGCTCCTTCATCTTCTGGGCGCCGATCTTTGCGACGTCGATGATAGGATAGAATATCCCTTCGATCTGTTCAGGTGTGATGCGGTTGATCGCCTCTTCCCTGGTGATGAGCTTCTCGCCCACCATGTCAACGGCGATCTTGAATGCCGCTGCGGGCGAGCGTTTGCCTGTACGGCACTGGAGCATGTAGAGCTTCTCGTCTTCAATTGTGAACTCGAGATCCTGCATTTCCTTATAGTATTTCTCAAGGGTCTTGCGGACTTCGCAGAGCTGCTTGTATGCCTTGGGCATCTGGTCGCCAAGAGTCGAGAGCTTGAGAGGCGTGCGGATTCCCGCAACCACATCTTCGCCCTGGGCGTTGATGAGGTAGTCGCCGTAGAACTCGTTTGTGCCTACGTTCGGATCGCGTGTGAAGCATACGCCTGTGCCGGAGTTGTCCCCCTTGTTTCCGAAAACCATCTGGACTATGTTTACTGCTGTTCCCTTGAGGTCAGTGATCTTCTCGACCCTGCGGTAGGTGACGGCCTTCTCGGCTTCCCAGCTGTTGAACACGGCCATGATTGCGCCCCAGAGCTGCTTGTAGGGATCCTGCGGGAATTCTTCGCCCTTGTTCTTCTTGTAGAAAGCCTTGAACTGGTTGCAGAGGTCCTTGAGGCTCTCGGCCGGGATTTCAGGATCGTTCTTGATTCCGAGCTTGTGCTTCATGTCGTGGAGCATCTTCTCCATCGGGTCCTTGGAGAGTCCCATCGCGGTGGTGGAGAACATCTGGATGAACCTGCGGTATGAGTCGTAGGCGAAACGGGCGTTGCCGGTCTTCTTGGCGAGGCCTTCGACGCTGACGTCGTTGAGTCCGAGGTTGAGGATCGTCTCAAGCATTCCGGGCATCGACCTTGCGGCGCCGGAACGTACGGATACGAGGAGCGGATCGCTGGAGTCGCCGAGTTTCTTGCCGGTGCTCTTCTCGAGCTTGGCGACCGCCTCGCGGACTTCCTTCTCAAAAGTGGACGGGAGCTTGCGTCCGAGATTGTAGTATTCCTCGCATGTCGGGATGCTGATCGTGAAGCCTGCAGGTACCGGGAGCCCGATGCTGGTCATTTCCATCAGACCGATGCCTTTTCCGCCGAGAAAATCCTTGGTGAGTTCCTTGCCCTTGGCCTCGGCCTTTCCACTGCCGAAGAAATAGACGTGTTTCTTGCTTGCCATAGATTCCTTCTTTCCTTATTTAATAGGGTTAAAATGATATGAAAAAATCAAACTTCGTATTTTAGGTCATGAACATTCAATTTCAAAGGGGAAAGGAGCTTTTTGTGAAAAAAATAACAGATGGCGGGCAATGTGCCGGCCCCGGTAGGAATATGAGGGGCGCGGCCATCCTGCTGCGAAGGACAGGTTCTGGCCGGCGCATGGACAGGCAATAATACGCCGGGCGGGGATGCCCGTGTTCCTGGTAATGAATATTCAGCTGTAATTCACGTGGAGTTATGGCTCATTGCCGGAAGCCCGGCGCGTCTCCAGTCAGAAGCTGTTGAAGGCCTCGATCAGCTTGGGTTCGTCGGGATGGCCCTTGTAGTTCAGCATGAGGAACGAGCCGTTGACCTTGGCGAAGAATTCAACACCCAGTATGATGATGATGCCGTTCTCATATATCTTGTCCAGCTTGTCCTTCTGCTGCTTGATCTTCGTGTCGTATTTGAACAGCTGTATGTCCACCCCGTCCACGCGCAGCGCGAGACCGTCGGACGCCATGATCATCTCGTAGAGGGCCGGACGGGCGGACTCGACGTTGAGGCCGCACTTCTTCATGTGGTCGACGAGCTGGACCAGCGTCTTCTCGTTGTTCTCCTTCCTGAAGGAGAAGCAGCCTGAAAGGAGCAGCGACGACGCGAGCGCCGCAAGTATGAGCATGGACGCGGATCCCAGAAGAATTCTTTTCATTGTCAGCCCTGGATTTTATGGTTAAAGATTTCAGGGAACCTCTAAAAATTGACAAATGGCTCGCAACAAAAAATCATGGACTTATGGCGGAAGTCGAAATCCATAAAATATTGTCGCCTCATGGGTTGCGGATCTTTTTGGCTCAAGAAAGAATCTTCCTCCTTCGGCGTATCGCCCTGGATACGTCTCGGTCGGAAATTCATTTTGAGCTTCCAAAAATCTTCCGCAACGCGCCAATTGTGAATTTTTAGAGGTTCCCTCCAGAAACACAGAGCAAAAAATCTAACATGAATTATATTGTTTGCAAATGAATGAAAGATAAATCCGCCCATGCTGCCAGTCAGGATAAATGTCGAATATGATTATGCCGTCCACTTCACCAGGGGCCTGTTCCGGCCGGGCAACCTCCTTTTCAGGAGGATAGCCGCCTCGAGGGAGAGGACCCGCAGGCACAAGGTCATTTTCTTCGTCGAGAAGGAGATTGTGGCGCATAATCCGAAACTGCCCGCGCAGATATCCTCATATTGCCGCAGGCACGGGAAGGTGATCTCCCCGGCCGCCGACCCGGTGATAATGGCCGGAGGCGAGGACGAGAAGAGCTTCAGGCTCATCGAGAAGATGTGCAGGATGCTGGCCGACAGCCACCTCTGCCGCCAGTCGTTCATATGCATCATCGGAGGCGGGGCCTTCCTGGATACCGTCGGATTCGCCGCATCGATCGTCCACAGGGGCATAAGGCAGATCCGCATCCCGACAACTGTCCTGGCACAGGACGATTCCGGCGTCGGCGTGAAGAACAGCGTGAACATGTTCGGCATGAAGAATTTCATCGGCACTTTCGCCCCGCCGTTCGCAGTAATAAACGATTTCGACTTCCTCGCCACCCTCGGCCAGCGCGACTGGGTCTCCGGAGTCGCCGAGGCCTTCAAGGTCTCCATGATAAAGGATGCCCGGTTCTTCGCCTGGCTGTGCAGGAATACGGCGAAACTCAGGAACCGCGACAGGACAGCGATGGAGAAGCTCGTGAAACGCTGCGCCGAACTCCATGTCCTCCACATCCAGACCAGCGGCGATCCGTTCGAGTTCGGCAGCGCCCGCCCGCTGGATTTCGGACACTGGTCCGCCCACAAGCTGGAAATGCTCAGCGGCGGAAAGATGCGCCACGGCGAGGCTGTCGCCATCGGACTTGCCCTGGACTCATATTATGCGTTTGAGAAGGGACTGCTCTTCAGGAAGGATTTCGAGGCGCTCCTGCGCTCGCTCGAGGATCTCGGTTTCGTCCTTTGGTCCGAACTTCTGCTGAAGAAGGACAGGCGCGGCCGGCTCGAGATATTCCAGGGCATACAGGAGTTCCGCGAACATCTCGGAGGAGAACTGCACATCACCCTCCCCAACGGCCTCGGCAGGAAGACTGAAGTCAACGAACTCGATGAGAAGACCCTTCTGGAAGGGATAAGATTCCTGGAACAGCGGGCCATGCAGAATTGAATTTCAAATTATGAATATCGAACATCGAATAGCGAACTGAACTGAATTGAAAATCATGTAAATCCTGTTATCCTGTCTGAAATGTCTTATTAATAGAGGGGGAAAGAACATGTCTGAAGAGAAAAAATCCGGATGCCTGAAATATCTCGGTTGCGGCTGCATCGTCATTATAATCCTCGGGGTTGTCGCAGTTATAGCCGCTTTCTATTTTGGAAAGACAATGATTTCCGGGATGACGGACAAATATACCGAGGCAAAGCCCCGCGAACTGCCCGCGCCGCAGGTGTCGGCACAGGAAGCAGATGCCGTGATCGGACGTCTCAACGCCTTCGCCGACGCGATCAAGCAGGACAAGCCGGCATCCGAACTCGTGCTTTCAGCACAGGACGTCAACATCCTCGTCAACAGGCATCCGGGACTCAGCAAGGCTGCCGGCAAGGTGAATGTCCAGATTGACGGCGACAAGATCAACAGCGACCTGAGCGTCCCGCTTGGAGAGCTCAGCGACATGTTCAAGGGCAAATACCTCAACGGTTCCGCCGTCCTCCGTGTCGGAATGTCTTCCGGACGCCTGACCCTGTTCGCCGACTCGATCGAAGTGCATGGCGAGAAGATCCCTGACAGCTTCATGAAGTCCTTCGGCGCCGAAAACCTTGCCGAGAAGGCCAACACGGATCCTAAGATCGCGCCGATCCTCCAGAAGATCGATTCAATTACCGTAAAGGACGGCAGCATACATGTCGTCCCGAAGAACAAACAATAATTATAAAATATAAAGAAGAACACGCCTCACGGCGTTAACTACAAACTGATTCATCTGGAATTGCTTTGCATACGCTCGTAGTTAAGCCCGTAAGGGCTGTCTTTGATTAGGTGGAACATGAAAATTGGCGATGGGAAACATCTCTGCTACAGCATGAACGTCTTTCCGGAGAAGGACTGGCTTTCTGAGGATTCCGAGATCCGGAAGAAGGTGCTTGCGCTCAGGCGCGAGGTCACCGGCTCGGATTCCGCGAAGTTCGCAATCGGACTCTGGTTCGACGCCAGGACAGCCTGCGAATTCCGCAGGAAGAAGAACCTCCGGGAGTTCAAGGAATGGCTTGACGGCAACAACCTCTATGTCTTCACTTTCAATGCGTTCCCATATGGCAATTTCCACGGGAAGCCGGTGAAGAAAAAAGTCTACCAGCCCGACTGGACCACCAATGAGCGACTGAAATACACCTGCATGATCGCTGACATCCTGTCCGAACTCCTTCCCGATGGAGTCACAGGCAGCATCAGCACTCTTCCCGGCGGCTACATGTCGAACATCAAATCTGAAAAACAGGTTGCGAAGATCGCAAAGAACCTTCTTTCAGCCGCGGGTCATCTTGATAAGATTAAGAAGAAGACCGGCAAGCAGATAATCCTAGGGATCGAGCCGGAGCCCGACTGCCTCTGGGAGAGTCCGTCCGGCTTCATCCGGTTCCATGAGAAATATCTGCAGCAGCACAGGCGGGAAAGTAAATATCTCGGCATCTGCTATGACACCTGCCACCAGGAAGTCCTGTTCAACAGGCCGGGGGAGGGGCTGGAGAAGCTGCTCAAGCAGAAGATTCCGGTCGCCAAGTTCCAGCTCAGCGCGGCTCTGGGCGCGCCGACGCCTGTCAGCAAGAAAGCTCTTGCGAAGTTCGCAGACGAGGTGTATCTGCACCAGACCCGCGTTCTCGAGAAGGACTGGACTGTTTCAAAATATCCGGATCTGCCGGCAGCTCTCGCCAAGGCGGATAAAAGCCGCCCTTGGACGGTCCATTACCATGTCCCGGTATTCACCAGCAAGCTGCCTGACGGCCTGGTCACGGCGAAGAACGAGCTGGAGAAAGTCCTTTCCATGGGCTTGGATATCAACATGGAGATCGAGACCTACACGTTTTCAGTCCTGCCTGCGAAAATGACGAAATCCGGTGCCATCAGCTCCATGAAGAAGGAGTACGAGTGGGTGATCAGGGAAATGTCCGGGAAATGACTGGCGGCTTAATGTGGGGTGTCTGTCGGATTGCTTGTTGATTCAACCTGTTTGTTATGAGATCTGTTTTCATCTCCAATCTTGTCGATTGTAATGATTAATGGGGTAAACAGGCAATAAACATAGAATAACAGAAAAACAAAAGAGATTAAAAGAAGGATTCCGCTGTTTATGGTCCGGATTTTTCCGGAACATACAAGGAATCTGTTTGCTATAATCGCAGAGAGGAAAGAAAAATACAGGAATATTACTGTCGCCTTGTTCAACATAATCCTTGTGATGGCGGGGATGTCGCCTTCAAGCAGCTCCTGGAATATCCTATCGAATTTCTGTCCAACAATAAAAATGCCAAGGAAAAAGAGCGTATAAATAAGTATGCTACCTAAAAACCAAGCGTCTGGAATTCTTTTAAAATTCATTTGTTCTGACATTATTTATCCTTAGCTGTATTTATGAAGAAATCCTCAGCATGTATAATCCTCAGCCATCTTTTGAAGGTTCTTGTCCATATTAAAAGAACGCCATGTAACTTGAGCTGGTCATTCGTAATTTAACCGGTAAAGCATTTAAGGCAAGCTGTTGCTGGTTGTGGGTTGAGGATTAGAAAATGTAGCACAGGCATCCTGCCTGTGCTACATTTGTTTCGTGGTATATATTATGTCTGGAAAAGTCTGTGAAAGTCTGTGGCAAAAAATGAGTCTCAAGCATTTCAATATTGTCCTTGTCCATCCGGAGATCCCTCAGAACACCGGGAACATCGGCAGGCTCTGCGTCAACACGGAGAGCCGTCTGCATCTGATCAAGCCTCTCGGGTTCTCTCTCGACGACAAGTACCTGAAGCGGGCGGGGCTAGATTACTGGAAGCATCTCGACTGGACCGTATACGAGAATGCCGGGGAATTCTTCCGTCTCAATGCGTCTTCCCCTTTATATTTCTTTTCGACAAAAGGCGAAAGGAAATACTGGGACTGCCCGTATGAGAAAGGGTCGTTCCTGATATTCGGCAATGAGTCCAGCGGTTTTCCCAGGGAGTTCTACAGGAAGCATGCAGATTCGACATACACTATCCCGATGCCGGGCAAACACGCGCGCAGCATGAACCTGGCGAACTCGGTGGCGGTGGCGCTTTATGAAGGAATTAGGAAGACTGGTAACTCGAAACTTGAAACTGGTAACTTGTAACTTGTAACTTGTAACTTGAAACTGGCAACTGACGACTGACGACTGACGACTGACGACTGACGACTGACGACCGGCGACTATTTAAACAGTCTTTTTAACCCGGTTCCCTGTTCCCATTCCAGGTCCTTGCCTTTGCCGTGGATACGGGCTTCAAGCGCCCATGACAGAGGATGGGAAAGCTTGGAAAGCAGTTCGAACGGGAGCATGTTCTTGAGTATCTTGGCCCTGACTTTGAAGTCCGACTCGGAAGTGTTCCAGTAGTATTTCCCTACGGCGGAAAGCGCGACGGCGTTCCCGTTTGTCTGTATCGAATCCGAGAAGAAATGGTCTTTTTCCAGGGTGAAATTGCATTCTGCGGAGCTTATCTCGCCCCATTCGCTGCTTATGACGCTCGTGCCCATCATGTCTGTGAACCCCTTCAGGACCGGGATGTCGAAGATGTTGGCGTCACGGACCGCCATTTTGCCTTTGCCATCCATAAGGAGCTCATCCTTTTCGTTGTACTGCAGAGCCGCTATCATGTCACCCGAGATTGAACCGGGCTTCTTGGATGAGAAATCCTTGAAACCCAGGTTCTGGACAAGAGGTGCGAAGTCGGAGTCTTCGATGTTCAGAGACATCTTGCCGGTCTTCTTCGCGAGGTTGTAATTGTATGAGAAGATGACCTTTCCGTTGAAGACTTCGGCGGTGAAGTCCTTGATTTCCAGTTCCTGGTCCTTCATGGAAATGGTCGCCGTCACATTCTCCATCGGGATTCCGCTCCATTCGCCCTTCGCGTCGTCCAGCCTGCCTTCGAAACGCGTACCGTTGTCGTCGACGAAGTCGATCATGCCGGAGAGCTTAAGGGGTGAAGTCCCGGACATGTCGAGCCGTGCATGGTCCCATGCCGGGATTATGATTTTGAGGATGCTGTTTCCGGGGAGGGTGCTGTCGATGTCGAAATAGAGCTTGTCGGTTCCTTTTGCCGGCACGGTCAACGCCTTGGCGGCGGGGAAGAGCGCAGGATCCTGCCTGTTGTCGTAGGCGAGGGATATCAGCGCGCTGTCCTTTCCCTGCTGGAGGACGATGCGCGGCAGGAGGTTCATGTTGTCCGAGTCGACGATGAAGCTTGCCGCGCCATAGTCGAACTTGACGCCCTTGTAGGCGAAGTCGCAGAGGACAATGTTCCCGACGAGGTTGTAGCAGGGGGTTGGCTTCATGAAGAAATTTATACGTGCAGTCATCTCGACGGACTCGTTCTTTTCCGGCCAGGAGACCGAGCCATAGAGCTCATCGAGCGTCTTCCTGGCCTTTCCCGTGGATGTCTTGCAGACGAATGCCGGATTGCCGGTGGAATGCAGGGAGATGAAGAAGTGGTCGTCCGGCATGCAGTATTCGAGCTCTCCGTCGATGCTGTTGCCCGCCGGGGTTGAGGCCTTGATGTCCGACGCCCTGATCCTGGCGCCATCAAGGGAGACCCTTGCCGAGATGTCCTTGTAGTCGGATTCATATATGCGGAGCGAAGCCAGCTTGAGCAGGACCGAAGCATGGATGTCCTTGAAGTCCCGGGAGAATTTGTCGAGGTGCCCTGAGAATGAGAAAGGCTCCTTCCCGAAGACAAGGACCTGGTCGATTTCCGCCCTGGTCTTTTCGTCGAGGGCGGCATGGAAGCGCGTCGGCATCACTTTGCCGGAGAAGTCCCCTGAAAGGCTTTTCGCCCTATGGTTCAGTTCGCCGCTGAAGTCCAGGTATTCAACCTGGTTGAACGTGAGCCTGGCCTTGTCAATCCGGATGCCCGGCTTCTCCTTCTCGTCAAATGACACCGTCGTGCTCATCTTGACATCCTTCATGTGTATTTTGAAGGCGTCCAGTTCCGGTATGGATACAGATGCGCTGAGATTGCCGCTGAAAGTCGTGATGGAGTAGTTTCCGACAATGACTTCGATGTCGGAGAGCCTGTTTGACAGGAGGATGTCGTTCATCACGGGGAAGTCTTCAGCGCTCAGGAACTTGCCAACGAGCAGCTTTCCGTCCAGGAGCCCCTTGAACGTCATTGACGAGAGGTCGAGATCTCCTCTCGCCTTCAGCCTGCCATTTTTCCCGAAACTCACCGAGAGGTTGTCGAGATGCAGGTTCTTGTCCTTCAGGGAGAGGTTGCCGGTGATCTCCTCGACGGTCTGGTTCCTGGACTTGAACGAAGGGATCTGGAGTTTGCAGTCGAGGGTGTTTTTCGCCGGATCCTTCATCCCGATGTTCAGGCGGATCTGCAGGAGCGGCATCTTGGAGAAGGCGCTTCTTCTTATGTCCCTGATCTCATTCTGGAAATATTCCCTCGCGTTCAGCGGGACCATCGACAGGTAGGAAGAGGGGGCGATCTCCTCGTCGCCCATTCCCGCGGGCACCGGCATCATGAAGCCGACATCCGTGAAGACGTCCCTTACTTCGCCGGAGATGTTCAGGAGGAAGCCGTTCAGGAACGTGTTCGCGTATATGATTTCGAGATGGTTCTGGCGCCGTTCGAGCTTGGCCTCGATGTTCTGGAACCTGAGCATGTCCGTCAGCCCTTCCTCGCCGGCCTCGGGAAACAGCGGCAGGTTCAAGTTCCCCCCGTGGATGGAGAACTTGTCCACGAGGACACCCCTGAATGAGAGCGGCAGGCTGAAGCGGAGGCTCTCGGCGGTGAAGAGGACGGAGGAGCTGTATTTCGACTCCATCACCTTGACATTGTCGAGGACCACGCCGTGGAATATGCCGGCGCGCGCATTTTTGATGGAGATGAGGATGCCCTTTTCCTGGAACTTCCTCTCTATGGCCTTCTCAATTGAGGATGGAAGGGTGTATATTTCGCAGTAGAGGTCGAAGACGAGGAACGTGAGCGAAAGCACGAGCAGCGAATAGAAGAATATCCGCTTCTTCTTGTGCTTCATCCCCTTCTTTATTTCAGTCTTAACTTCGCCGGAAGCCATTTTTAATCCTTCACGGGCTCTAAAACCCTTTCTTTCAGACTTCTATCATAAGTTCGATCATGCGGGGCCGGGAAACCGGCATCCAGGAGGAATCGCCGATATCCATTTCAGATTTGTTGCATCGTTCTGTATTCCTTCTTCAATATTGGATGTTCAATTTGCCGCCCCATCGATTTCCGAGTTCCTTCGGGGAATCTGGGATTCTACGGAACTTATGAAAATAACGGGCGGAAGCCATAAAATCAATGTCGCCGGCAATAAAACCGAGCATATGGACAAGAGGTTTTGGAAAGGTTATATTTAGAGGTTCCCTTTAGACATTGACGAAAAATCATACCAGGGAGCCTCATATATGAACTGCAGGAACTTCGCATGCGCATGTTCAATCCTACTGCTGCTCACCGCCTTCGGCTGCACCACCATGTACGACTGGTTCAGGGCGGACCCACCGGAGCAGACGAGCTTCGTCGACGGGCACATGAAGCTCGTGCAGCAGTCTCCGGACTTCCCCTTCAGGATGATGTGGATTGACAAGGACACCGACCTCCACCAGTACAACCGCATAATCGTCGCGCCTGTGGCCACGGGCCGTCTCACAGGGCCCGCCTCGTGGGACAAGTTCGACGCCAGGAGCATTTCCGGCGGTGTCAAGGGGGATTCCGCAGACATCGCAAGATATATGGAGATCTCCTTCAAGAATTCGCTGACTTATGATCCGAGGCGCAGGTTCAAGGTCGTGGATGCGCCCGGACCCGGTACCCTGAAACTCGAACTCTCCCTGATACAGCTTGTGCCTTCAAAGGCGGAGCTTAACATCGTGGAGAATGTCGTCGGAATAATTGTCTGGCCGGTGGCGTTCCTGACAGTCTTCAACTCCGGGACAACTGCGTTCGAGGGGATACTGCGGGATTCGCAGACGGGCAAGATAGTCTGTATAATCTCCGACCGGGAGAAGGATGAGGCGGCGATATTCAACATTCCCGGATTCTCCTATTATGGCAACGCGAAATATTTCACGGACAGATGGAGCCGCCAGTTCGTGGATTTCATGAATGCCAGGGACTATACGAAGCTCAAGACGGACTTCCCGCTCAAGCTCATAGTCTGGTGATCCAAGGCCGTATCACCGGGGATCCGGCGGACATGGCAGGATCATTCCGGGGTGGAAGGCTTTTCGGCGGCGGCTTCCTTGGCCTTTTTCCCGTGGGCCTGCAGCAATGTGACCAGAAGCAGGATTGTGCCGGCCTGCAGAAGTGAAATTACCGTGGTTCTTATGTCGCCCCACATCAGTGGCAGGACGCTCAGTCCGATGGCAATTTCCAGGAGGTGGACCATCATGACAGCCTCCTTGCGGCTGAGGCCCATGTGGAGGAACCTGTGGGAGATGTGGTTGTTGTCGCCTATGTATATGGGCTTGCCGGCGCGGAGCCTTATTACGACCACGGCGCAAAGATCGAAAAGCGGGATTCCAAGTATGAAGAGCGGTATCAGGAGCGGAAGATGCGTGAACGCCTGGGAGGGATTGTAGTAGGTGACCATTATGCCAAGGATCGCCATGTTGTATCCCAGGAAATGGCTTCCGGAGTCGCCCATGAATATCGTAGCTGGCGAATGGTTGTAGAACCAGAATCCGAATGCGGTGCCGGCCGTGGTGGCCGCGAGCAGGGGCACGAAATGCTGTGAATTGGATATTGATATGATGGTGAAGAACGAGAAGGCGATCGCCGCAGTGCCGACGGCCAGCCCGTCCATGTTGTCGAAGAAGTTTATAGCATTCATCACGAGAATAATCCAGAAGACTGTTACGCCCCAGGAGAGCCCCGGTACCGGCAGCTGGTCGAGGAAGTTTATCCTTACGCCGCCCCAGGTGACAGCGATCACCGCAATAACGATCTGCCCTGCAAGCTTTGTCTTTGCGCTCATGTTGTATCTGTCGTCGTAGAGGCCGAGCAGCGTCGCCAGGATGCCGCTGAGGCAGATGAATATCAGTTCGGATGAGACTTTTGAAAGGCCTGGCATGTTGGAGATGACGCTTGTATCGAGAATGGTGCCGCGCACCGATCTTGATGCGACCATCCCGATGATGATGGTCAGAAGCCAGGCGCCGCATATTGCAACTCCGCCCAGGAGCGGAGTCGCGGACGAATGGCTCTTGTGCATCTGCTCCTTCGGCTTGTCATAGAATCCGATGGACATCGCCAGCTTCCTGCAGGCAGGAGTAAGTATCAGGGCCAGCGTCAGGGCCACCAGGAAGACTACAAGATATAGGTTCCACCAGACCATAAGACCATTTTAGATTTATGATTGCCGATTTAAGAATTCAATAGACCGCGTATATTATAGCAGTATAAGACTTATTTGAAAATTTGTCTCTTAAAAATTCGGCAATTGGCAATCTAAAATTGGAAATGGCACATGTTCAAGTATCTTTTCGGACCTGTATCGTCAAGGCGCCTCGGGATTTCACTCGGGGTGGATCTTGTGCCGTCGAAGACCTGTTCGATGGACTGCGTATACTGCGAGGCGGGGCGTACCACGTGCCTGACCATGGAGAGACGCGAATATCATCCTACGGCTGAGATCATCGGCGAACTCGGTAGTTTTCTCTCCGGGAAGCCGAAACTCGACTATATCACCTTTTCAGGGGCGGGCGAGCCGACGCTGCATTCCGGGATCGGCGAGATTGTGAACTTCATCAAAAGAGGATATCCGGAATACAGGCTCTGCCTGATCACGAACGGTTCGCTCCTGGGCGATGCGAAACTCGCGGACGAGCTTCTGCCGGTTGATCTTGTGATTCCATCGCTTGATGCCGCAGACGAGGAGACTTTCAGGAAGCTTAACCGGCCTTGTCCGTCCCTTTCCTGCGGTTCGTTTATTGATTCGCTCGTGGATTTCAGGGCGAAGTGCAGAGGGAGCCTCTGGCTGGAGATATTCGTGCTTCCGGAAATCAATGACAGCCCGGCTTCCATTGAGGCGATAAGGGAGGCTGTGGCCAGGATCAGGCCCGACAAGGTCCAGTTGAACAGCCTTGACAGGCCCGGCACCGAGGAATGGGTGCGCAAAGCCACCGTAGATGAGATGCTTCCCTTTGTAAAAGCCCTTGAGCCGCATGTCAAGGTCGAGGTTATCGGAAAGCCTGCACAAAGGACATATCATGGAAAATCGGGCTCGCCGGTTGACGGGAAGCTTGAAGATGCCGTCATGGAGCTTGTCAGGCGCCGTCCATGTACTTTGGCGGAAATAAGTTCTGTATTGTCTGTGGATAAGGAGGTTCTGTGTCCCCTGCTGGAGGAAATGGCCGGGGCGGGCAGGATCAGGATGGAGAAGATGGACAGGGGAGAGTTCTACCGTGTGTGATGCGCCCGGCCATGTGAAAAACCTCCGGAATTTATGATTTCTGCTTGATTTGTCATGACTTTCGGATATTCTTATCAGTTCTTTGGAAAAAATGGATAAAAGTTTCCATAAGGGATGGTAGCTCAGCGGTAGTAGCACTTGCCTTTTAAGCAAGGGGTCCCGGGTTCAAATCCCGGCCATCCTACCACTCCATCATTTGCAGATAGGGCGAATTGGTGATTGGAAGACTGAGTAGTCGATGATTTGAACAGATAAAGTACAAAAATATAATATAATCGGAGGTTTCATCATGAGCAGAGTCTGCGAGATATGCGGCAAGCACAAGGTCGTCGGCGGTACAATCACACGCAGGGGTCTTGCAAAGAAGAAGGGCGGAATCGGAACACACGTTGTCAAGAACAACAAGCGCATCTTCACTCCCAACCTGCAGAACATCCGCGTCAAGATCGGTGGAACTGTCAAGTCGATGAAAGTCTGTACAGCATGCATCAGGTCGGAGAGAATCCAGAAGGCCTGATCTCTCGAACAGCCAAAGGTCCATAGTATGCCTTATATATGCTACATGGATAAGGGGATCCAGAAGTATTTCAAGCTGGCGGAAGACAAGATGTCCGTCTTCGGCAGGGAGGAGCATGTCGATTTCCAGATACGGAACGACTCCCTCGTAAGCCGGGAACACTTCAGCATAGAGAAGGACCGGCAGGGCTTTGTGATCATAGAACTCGGCGCCTCCAACGGAACTTTCCTCAACGACAAGAAGCTCGAGTCCAATTCCATCGTCCCGCTCAATGACGGCGACAAGATCAGGGCGGGCAAGCAGGAGTTCTTCTTCAGACTCAACTTCGTGAAGCAGGACGAG
This sequence comes from uncultured Victivallis sp., assembly GCA_964506605.1. Lineage (GTDB taxonomy): Bacteria > Verrucomicrobiota > Lentisphaeria > Victivallales > GWF2-50-93 > GWF2-50-93. The sequence continues at coordinate 20,132 of CAZDNQ010000015.1, forward strand.
ACCAAGAACGCGATGTCGTCCGTCCTCAAGCAGATGCAGCAGGGCAAGGGCTTCGACACAATCATGTCCGAGATCCTCGGGAAGCCCAAGGCGTCAGCATCCAAGCCCCAGCAGGCCGCTCCCACCGTCAGACCCAAACCCTGACCACGCATTTTTCACACCCGTAACGGGCTTGCAGATTAGTCGATCTCTTTAATGTCGCCGCCCTGCGGGGGCTTTTACCTTTTTTTATCTTATTGCCTTCCCAGGACTTTTGCCCTGGGCTTCCGCCTTCGCAAAGAAGCTACGGCGTGACAAGACAACAT
>CAZDNQ010000016.1:0-20349 GCA_964506605.1 uncultured Victivallis sp.
AACGACATCCTCAAGCTGAGGCTCATCGACAGCGCCGACACCTGCCAGTCGTCGGTCTTCTTTATCTTGAATTCGATCTGGTGGCAGGTGTCGGCGCTGTCGATGAGCCTCAGCTTGAGGATGTCGTTTCCGGGAAGCTTGAGCATGAAGGAAAGATTCTTGACATCAATCTCTGCCGGAATCTTTTTGCTGGTCTGGACGTATCCGCCGCCTGCAGTGAAATCCGCATCCAGCCTGAGCGCCGGCTTTCCGTCCTTGGAACCGGTCTCATCCACCGAGACCTTGCCGGTGGCGCCCTTGAATTCAGGCCCGTTGCCGAAGCCCCAGCTCAGCTTCTTCTCACCCGGCGTGAAAAGCTGGGCCTCTTCTGACAGCAGGACTGTGCTGCAGAAAAACAATACAAGAAATGTCATCAATGATTTCATCATCTATCCTTTATTTAAATGATCCATATCTGGCGGCGGAACGCCGGCTCTCCATTTTTCTATTTCATCTTTCCAGCAAGCGCCTTGGCGAAACGCTTTCCTAGCTCGTCGTATCCCTTGGCGTTGAAGTGCAGGTTTGAACGGCCTCCGCCGCTGAGATCCTTTGTCTGGACCAGCACGGAGCTCCTGTCCTCCTTTGTGAAGTCCGCAACCGCCTTGAATACACCGTCGCTGGACTTTGCAGGCTCGGCCACTATTGCCAGCATCTCCGGACTGCCACAGGCCTTCCGCATATTGGCGGCAAGACGTGCGAGGTTGTCCTTGTAGATCGCAGACGTGTCGTCAAAACTGTCCGTCTCGCCCTGGAGCCAGAGGAACGCAAGCATCTTTGCTTCGGGATGGAGCTTGCGGATCAAGGCTATCTGCGCTTCAAGCGGTTTCCACAGGTTTCCAATCCCCCATTTGTATTTTTCAGCCACTTCCTTGGGAGTGTAATCAGGAACCCACTGGGAGAGCGCTGATCCTCCGACGGCATTGTGGAGGATTATGAATTTGTCCTTGGGATGAGACTTGGCGATGTCGACCGCAAAACGCGGGACTGGTCCATATTTCTTTCTGCCCTCGTCAAATGATTTCAGCGGCTCGAGCTTGGACGGATCCGCCGACTTCGGGTCAGGACAGTAGTAAACAACGTTAGAAGGCATCTTACGCAGTTCGTCAGGCATCTCCTCTATTTTCGCCACCCCGGCCATGTTGGACTGTCCGGAGCAGATGACTATATAGTCCGTTGCGTTGGCTGGAGAAGAGGTAAAACCAAGGAAAGCAAGCAGGAATCCTGTCGTAAGAATCCGCAAAGAAACAAGCTTATGCGCAGAAATATTCATTTTTATCCTTTTCATAGTACATGATTCCAGTATTAATATTAGCGGATCTGCAAAAGGCATCCCTATTCACTTGGCGTCGCTCTTCATACGCTTGTCAGCGCCAACTGCGGATTTTGCAAGCGCCACATGGAATGTCGTCACCCGGGCGGCGGCGGCGACCTTGTCTGAAACTTCCTTAAGTTTTGCCCGTGATTCGTCGGACATGCGGCTTATGAAAGGCTGGAATTTTGCAGGTTTCTCTCCTTCCCACAGGGCATGCCAGATCTCGGAACATATCTTGTTGCGCTCCCTGGCCAGGTCCCATACTTTCCGGGCCTGTTCCGCCCACGGCGCTCCAGCGGCCATTGACACATCAACGCCTTCGGCCAGTTCAGCACCTGTAAATACCGAACTGCCTGCTTTGCCTTCAGACACCAGGGAGTATTTCTGATTCGGATCCAGGCCGGAGACTTTCAAGGTGAATTCATTCAGCGGACGCAGATTCGGCAGCAGCTCCTGCACCTCGCTGGTCTTCTCTGGAATAAAGAACGGCAGGAATGGCAGCGTAACATCGAACTCGGCCAGACCTTCCGAGGCCTTCACGTTTTCGACTGTAACACCTGCAACCTTGACATCTGCGCCGCTGATGTCAATACGCCCGACGCCGCGCGGCGCATCAAGCCGATCGATGATTATGGCGGCCATGACCAGATGTCCGGAGACCTTGGGATGCACGCCGTCGCCAGCCCAGGTATAGGAAGGATCCTTCTCCTTCAGTTTCTTCTGGATGGCAAGCATGGGGTGGAAGATGTCAATTGAAGGGATCTGCAGTTCCACGGCAAGCTGCAGCATCCTGTCGGCGAATTTCTCCAGGGTCCCGTTGTAGACGCCCTTGCTCTTATGCGTGTCCGGATCCGTGGGGGAGGTGGTCAGCAGTATTTCACGAGCGCCGAGGTCCTTTATCTTCTTGGCAAGTTCACTCTGGTTCTTTACGTATGAATCGAAGATAGCCTGGTCGAACGCGACATATTTGCCGTCATTCATGCCGAAATTCACGAACACCAGCGTAGGTTTCGTACCGCTGACATCGCGCACGAAGCGGGAGCAGCCTCCGGAAGCGGTGTCTCCGCTGACGCCGAAATTCCAGCAGGTAAAGTTCTTCTTTGGGAAGCGTGTATAAAGGAATGTCTCCACCATTGCAGCATATATGTTCATGTGGGTGATGCTGTCGCCGTAGAACACAACAGTTTCATTGTCGCCAATTGGTATGCGCGGGGCAGTCGCCTGGTCGGCTGCGTTCAGGCAAAGGCTGCCGACTGTCAGAACGAAGAACAGAATACATGTCGCCTTCAAGAAAATATTCATAATGTTTGTCTCTTTCTATAAAATATTCATATCCGATAAAATAAAGCCGTAGCTTTTAGTTTACGTATTTTCACTATGGAGTGGTATAGGCGCCGGTGCGGTAGTTGTAGCCGATGCCGTTCCTAAGGATATAGGCGTATATTCCATATGGAGGGTTGTCCGAAGTCACATGGTACTTGCCCTGGTTGGCGAGCACATTAAGCTCTGCAGGATGCTGAGGGGCGACATGTCCGTCCACAAAAAGAATATTGCAGGTGTTTGGATGTGCGAGCCAGATGCCGGCCGGCCTGTAGGTGGACTGCCCCCCTGCATTGGTGTCCCGGCCGTTGAACGACCAGTACCCGGTCCCGCTCCTGTCACGGGTGCAGCCGACCAAGGCCGTTCTTCCCGGTTCCATGCATAAACCCGGGACATAGTAGGGCCAGGACACGTTCGGAGTTTCAGAGGGATCGACGCCGACGACAGGATCGTAGAACATATCCCCGTCAAACATCCACTTGTGATCTGCCGCAGTAGCCCAGTCCTTGCTGCCGTACATGCCATAATAGCCGCTATCGTTGTTGATCTTGGAACACCTGAGCACTCTTTCCTTACCGCCGGATTTATATCCGCTTCCCAGGTAGTCCTCACCATATCTGCCGTTGATGAAGTAGTACCACATATGCCGATTACTAGATGAATAGTAGGGAGAGTAATCGCCGAAAATCGCACCCTGATTGTCGACGGCATATAAGTTCAGCGCCATGCCGACCTGGCGTTGGCTGGACGCGCATAATGTCTGATAGCCATACTCCTTGGCCTGGTTGAGGGCCGGGAGGAAAAGCGCGATGAGGACTGCGATTATCGCAATTACCACCAGGAGCTCAATCAGCGTAAACGCTGTTGAGCGCTTCGCCCTACGGGCTTCGCCTTGGCACCCGAGAAGCTCGATGAGAGTAAACACCGATGCCGGATGCCGGATGCCGGATGCTGTGTTACGATTTCCGTATTCTTGCATCCTGCGCCTGGAAACCTCCATCAGGAACCCCGGATCAAACATTGGAAATTCATTCATCAAATCCCCCTATGGTATATTTACAAGGCTCTCATCCCTTAGCAGCATATCCTGCAGGCCTCTGCTTGAGCCTGTAGTCGTCAATCCGTTGTCGACATCATTTGCAGCCTCGTACATGCCAATTGCTTCCGCATGTCCGTCAAAGAAGCATGATGCCACCTTGTTCAGATGGACCAGCCAGGCATAGGTCGGGGGCGGACCGCCATATGTCACACCTCCGCTGAAACCGAACCCCATCCCTCCGCATTGCTGATAAACCTTGCTGGACTGCGGACCTTCAGAGGAAGTACATGCTATCGCCATCCTCTTGTCCGGCGATGGCAGCTTGTTCATGAATATCCCCCTGTAATACCAGCCGTTCTGGCCTTCCGGCCAGGCGATCTTTATGCTTGCCTTGCTTTCCACATAGGACGTCTGCGTTGGATTTATCACGCTGTACATACCGTCATATCCCCTTTGTGCGGTCGGGGAAGTGTCCCTGTAATTGTATTTCGGGCATATGGTGGCCTCAAGGTTCTGCAGGTAGGCTCCCTCATACAGGAAACGCCTCCAGTACCAGTAGTGGTCGCTGTCGCAACCGCTATTGCCGGAAACAACGTAATTATAGTCGTTGGAATAGAGGCTCTGGCCAAGTCCAGACTGTTTCTTGTTGTTCAGACAGAGGGTGAGCCTCGCCATCTCCTTGGCCTGCTGTAGGGCCGGAAGGAGAAGTGCGGCAAGGATGGAGATGATGGCGATAACTACCAGCAACTCAATGAGAGTAAATCTTTTGACATGGATAAAATAAATATGCGCATTGAGCTTCATCTCGCCTTTTCCTTCATTGTTCCCAGGCCTGTTGAAACTAGCACAAGACATATCTCCCGCCTTTATACAGTCAAATTATATTACAGGCGGTGCCTTCGTACAATGTAATGAAAAGCTGAAGTTTTGTGTTTAAATGCTGTCCACCTCCATCCATATTCCTATATTAATGGCATCTCGTTCATATCTAACCTATTACAAATATGCTGTTTTTCATGATATAACTGCCGTCCCTCATGTTCATTCGCAAGCTCTGGAAAAATCATGCCTGCAAGCTCCTCGCCGCAGGCAGCGACATTTATCTTCACATTGCCGCCCGGCAGGCTCTTTTTGAGGGATTCTCCAATCAAGGTTGCGAAACCGTCCGGAGAGGCGGAGGCAACCGTGATTGAATCGCCCATGAATACAATTGAGTCGTCCGGCTTCACAAGCTGGGTGGGAACGCCGGCTCCTATCCCGCTTAAGGAAATGCACGCAAAGAGAAGAAGCGCGAACGAAAACCGCCAATACATCCGCGAGCTTGGCAAGTGATAAAGCCTATTCTTCATCATCAGACTCCTTCGTCCTTATCAATTAGCTTTAACTGCTCCTCTATGAAGCGTTCGGCACGGTCATGCTCAAACTCAGGAGAGCAGATCTTCCTAAGCTCCGCTTCCATGTCCTCTGTGATTTCCATCTTCTGTCCTACGAGATTCGCAAGCTCCTCCGGATCGCACTTAAGATCAAAGAGCTGGGGCGGCGCTCCCGAGTGCCATAGATACTTCCACCTGCCCCTGCGGACCATGTATGAGCTGCCCGGGGTTCCGTGCCCGTGATATTCGGAGAAAACGACCTTCTCTTCATCTTTGTCCTTGGTGGACTGCAGAGGGGAGCCAAGGAATCCGTTAGGCTGCCGCGCTCCGGTTGCCTCAAAAATTCCGGCGCGCAGATCGTGGAGATCCACAGGAGTGGAGATGCGTTTTCCACTGAGAAACTCCGGACCGGCAGCAATCATGGGAACACGTACCGAGTCCTCATAGAGGCTGCACTTCCACCACATGCCGAACTTTCCAAGCATTTCTCCATGATCTGAAGTATAGGCGATATTAGTAGTATCTTTTAGTCCTGCCGACTCAAGAGCGCCCATGAGCCTGCCCAGTTGGCGGTCGACGAATGTTATGCATGCCAGATAACCGCGTCTCAAACCGCGCATCTGCTCCTCCGTGAACTTTTCAGTCTGGAAATGTTCCTTAAGGGCTTCAGCATATGGATGCCGGCCTGATTCCAGGTCCGGTCCGTATTCGGACAAATCCCCGCCGTCCGGATACATGTCCCATAGCTCCTGTGAGGAAAAGTGGGGGAAATGCGGATTTGAAATGTTGACCACAAGCGCCCATGGATGCTTCAGCGATTTGGCGCTGGAATTCAGCCACTCCACCGCATCATCGACGCATTTTGCATCACTGGCCCCGGCATTCTCCTTCGGCCCGTATCCGGAGGAACGTCCTGCGGCTTCATATCTTATTGTCATCGGATTGCGCCTGTGGTTTGTGTCACCGGGCAGCTTTCGGTCCCATGGCCTCATCACGGCGCTGAATCCCAGCTTCTCCGCCGGGGCATAGACATCGCATTTTCCGATGAACAATGAAAAAACACCTTGGTCGGCAAGGGATTTACCGAAGGACATGTGAGACTCGTCCAGCAGCAGGTTGCAGTTGCTGTACGCCTGAATCTCATGGACCCTGCGCCCGGCTATGAACGATGAGCGGCTGGGCATGCAGAGAGGGGAAGGGCAATATGCGTTTTCAAAGACAGTCCCTCTTTTCGCGAGCTTGTCCATGTTCGGGGTCTTGACCTTCTTATGTCCATAAGGCCCGGAATAAAATGGATTGTGCTCATCAGACATCAGTATCAGGAAATTCGACATTTGAGCCCTTTCATAATACAAACCTTAAAATTGAAAGTTCATTTCTTTTCTTCAGGTTTTACCTGTTTTCCCAGGAACAGATCCAGCGCCTTAGGAAGCCATCCGGATTCCCAATGGTGCTTGAATTTCAGGGTGTCGTCGTAGAGATGAGGCACCTTCTGCTCTTCCAGGAGCTTGTGGAAAGCCTTCGTGTCGGCCCCATATAGATTGAATCCCGTAATTGCCAGTCTTGCAGGTTTTCCGGTCAGCTCGGCAGCTTGCTGCTTCACAAGTGTAACAGGAACATGAGGCGCTGCCTGTTCCGGAGTGCCAAAGTGTTTCGCGCTGCCCCATTTCAAGTTCTTCTCATCCATCATCAGGGGCGCATCCCAAGAGCATGCGGCTCCAAAGAAATTGAGATTGCGCAGAAGCAGAGAAACAGCGCCCCATCCAGACTTGCTGAAACCGATCAGAAGCCGGTCCTTAGGTTCCTGAGATGCCGGAAAGCTTTTTTCGATCAACGGCACGATCACAAGCTTTATATAATCGTCATGGCGGATCTTCTTGTCAGTCGCATGGCTGCCATACCATGGCACGGTATCGAACGCCATGCTGACGCAGATCACGCCGTAGCGGTTATGGGCGTCGCTTTTCCGGACTTCCTGGATCTGGTCGCCGTACTGGCCGCCGAAGTCCCCGCCGACCGGCAGGACGTACAGGACAGGATATTTCCGTCCCGGCTCGAGCTTGTCCGGCAGCAGGACCTCCACATTGTTCTTTCCCCCTGTGTACGGGCTTGAGACAGTAAACACCTGTATGCCCTTGGCATCGTTCTTAACAGGGCCTTCGATCACCGGTTTCTCCTCCGTTTGAGGAGTTTGAGCTAGTACGGATTCCATGAAGCACCCAATTAATGCGACAAGTCCAAACACCTTGAATATACGATCAGTTTTCATGTGTAACTCCTTTGAGTCTTGCCTCTGGTAGCTTGCGACATCCTTGGCGCAATTGACCTCTTTGTCTTTTGCGCTCGGAGATCGCAAACTACTTAATCCAAATAATTTCATAACAGGATCATGTGGTATATAAACAATCTCCGGCAGGAGATTATTTATTTCTTCTGCTTGTTTATCAGCTCGATCAGCTTTTCAGCGAACGCATTTCCCATCTTCTTGTATCCATTGGCGTCGCAGTGGAGGCCGTTGGCGCTGCCGTTGCATTCATCAGTATCAATCCATCCGGCAAGAGGATCCTGTTCCGCGACCTTGACCTGGGCATCCCTGACAATGTCCCAGTCCTTATCGCCTTTCATGTGGTCGCTGATACGGCCGATTGCCACAGTGACATCCTGCCTGCCCATGTCGTCGCGCAGCTGCTTGATCAACTTTGTCAATGCATCACCATAGGTCGCAGCTGTCCCTCCCTTGGCATCGGCCTCGCCCTGCATCCAGACAAAAGAAACTGAATCAAGCTTCTTTCCCTCGACAGTCTTCTTAACCGACTCCATGAGACGCTGGTAAAGATCGTTCTTGCCGATCTTGAACCTGTTCTTCGAATCATCCCATCCCTCCGGCTTGATCCAGTCCTTGGTCCAGCGGCGGATAGGCTGTCCGCTCTGCGAATCCTTTACGAAGATAAGTTCGTCGTCAGGGAAGGCCTTCTCGATGGCTGGTACGAACGAGAGCTTGTGGTCAAGGGCAGCCATGTTCGACTGGCCGGACAATATGAAAAGACGGACAGCCTTGCCTTTGCCGGCTTCCTTTCCGGCGAACACCACGTTCTTGGATCTGTCATCGGCGACGGCAATGTCCTTGTTGTCGACGCCCTTGTCGTCATCGCCCTTTTTGACCTTGGCCTCCTTGTTGCCCTTGCCCTTTGCCTTTTCATCATCATTCGCCTGAACAATGACGGCTGAGAACCCAATCATTAGCGCAAACACAAAAACAAGCAGATTCCTCATTTCAAACCTCCTGTGTATTTCTTAATGACATGAGGCAATTTCAAAATTGCCTCTTTTTAAGCTGATCGCATTAGTTGGAGTGCGCTGCTTTAGCGTGCATAACTCCTTGAATAACAAGACACGCTGAAGCTGTGAACTCCAACACGGTTTATTTCCACAACAAACGTTTCTAGTATTTTTGCAATCAGCTCGGCATATCTGTAATTCATGATTTTCATTTCTGCAATATTAGTCTGACTGTATATTGAGCTAATAGAGATCAATTTCAGCTCCTGCCGCCGTCTTCCATGCGCGGATTCCGGTGTCGGTGTCGGACCTGTAGCCGTTCCTGGTGGATGTCAGTTCGCCCGGGCCCAGCTGAGCGGCATGCCCGTCGGAAAAGAGGCCGATGCAGGAATTCCTATGCGCGAGCCAGAGCCCGTCCATCGTATTTACAGGTGGCGTGGAATCGACGGACTCACGGCAAAATTTTGGAGCTCCCCTCAGGTATGAGACGTGGGAGGGATTTACACCCTTCAATGTGCATCCGAGCATCAGGAAGCTTGCAGGAGAAGGCATCCTTGCGAGGACGAAATTATAGTACCTTGTTCCTGCAACTGGCGCATATTCCTCCATGAAAAGCATGTCTTCGGAATTGCTCCTCCTCGAGTAGTACATGCCGTATATATTGCTTTCATCGGTATCCGACTGGAAGTTCTTTGGGCATCTGAAGATGGTATTCGCCGTATAGGCATTTCCCTCGTAATAGCTGTCTGCGACCGCGCCTCCGGAGCCGCCGGATGAACCGTCGATGTATCTGCTCCAATAATAGACAGCATCATAGTTGATTGTGCTTACGGCACCGGGGGAATACATCTCGAAATCCGACTGGTAGGAGCCGAGAAGGAAACCCAGCTGCTTCTGGTTGCCCATGCATACAACCTTCCTGGCCGTCTCCTTGGCCTGGTTCAGGGCCGGGAGGAACAATGCGATCAGCACTGCGATGATCGCAATCACCACCAACAGCTCGATTAGAGTAAACCTCATCTCCGCCTGGTTTCGCTTGACAGCTACGCCTGGCACGGCGAGCAATTCGATCAATGTGGAGAATTTAGATTTCATGGATATACGTCCATCTCCGTCCCCTCCTCCATCTTCCAGGCGCGTATGCCGGTGTCAGTATCAGTCTTGTATCCGTTCCTTGCCGAGAACAGCTCCGCCTGGCCGAAGCTCTCAACATGCGAATCACCGTAAAGCCCGTTGCCGTGCTTGATGTGCGCCATCCAGAGTCCGTGGGTGGTGTTGACTGGCGAAGCTGAGTTTACGGATTCCCTTCGGAACTTGAAAGTGCCATACCCGTAGAAAACTTTTGAAGAATCCATGCTTGCCAAGGTACATCCAAGCATGATGAAGGACGCAGGATTGCGCATTTTTGTCATGGCAAATGTACAAAGCTTCCCTCCAGCCTGCCATGTCGTCTCCATCATGCAATCCATGTCTTCCGATCCGCTGCGCCTGCTGTCGTAGACCCCATACACGCTTCCTTCGTTGCCAGTCTGCTTGTTCTTCGGGCATCTGAAGACGCTTCCGTCTCCGTAGACATTGCCAGTCATATAGTTGTCATCGACCGTTCCGGCTCCAGAGGTGGCTTCACCATCAATGAAATTATACCAATACGTAAATGTGCCATCTCCCCACGCGCTCACACTTCCGGGGGAATGGGCGTTGAAATCGCCCTGGTAGCAGGCGAACAGCGTCCCTATCTGCTTCTGGTTGTTCATGCAGACAATCTTCTTGGCCGTCTCCCTGGCCATCCTCAGCGCAGGCAGGAGCAGGGCCGCGAGGATTGCGATGATCGCAATTACCACGAGTAGCTCGATTAGGGTAAATCGCGCTACTCTCGCCGTCGCTCCCCGCAGGCGCGGGGCAGCTATGGCGGGCACAGCGACGAGCAGTTCAATCAGCGTGAATGCATTTCCAGTTTCCAATTTCCGATTTCCAATTTTATTTTCGAATTTCAAATTGGCAATTGGCAATCGGCAATCAGCAATAAAGAATGCTTTCATAATAGTCTCCCTTCACTGCTTCTTCCTGTCAGCCTTCTTCTCCTTTTCCTTCTTCTTCTCTCCCTTTCCGCCGCCCTTTCCGCCGTGATCCCCTTCCTTCGATGCGGTAGGCTTGAGATCGTCAAGGACCGCCTGCAGCTTCTTCCTTCCGGCGATTGCATCAGGATCCTTCGAATCCGCCGGAACAGGAATCTCCTTGAAAGGAGCCTCCTTCATGTCGAACAGTGCTCCGGCCTGCGTGAGCTTCCAGCCCTGATCGCGCACGTACCATTCGTCCTGCAGCTGTATGAACACCCAGTCCCTCGGAGTTCCAGCCTCTCCCTTGAGCTGCGGGGCGAAGCTCTGGCTGTCCATCTTGACGTCCTCAGGCATCTTCGCGCCTGCAAGTTCCGCAATTGTCGCATAGAAATCAGAGAACTCCACCAAATCCTTCACGACCTTTCCGGCGGGTATCGCGCCCTTCCAGCTCGCGATAAGGGGCACTCGGCTTCCACCTTCCAGCACGGACCCCTTGTTGCCGCTGATCCCCTTGCCGTTGATCTTGCAGTCGAGACCGAGTCCGTTGTCACCTGCGAACATCACAAGCGTGTTCTCGCTCAGCCTGAGCTTGTCAAGTTCCGCGACAAGCTTGCCGACCTGCTTGTCCATGTACAGTATGTTGTCGGCGAGAAGCCCCTTGCCGCTCGCCCCGTCGGGCGTGGGATAGAGCTGTGCGTGTATGAACGTCATCGGATAGTATACGAAGAACGGTTCGTCCTTCTTCCGCCGTATGAAGTCGATTACATATTCGTTAAGCATGTCCGGACCGTAATCCTTGTCGGTGGTCGTCACCGCCTGTCCGTTTTTGCACAATGCCGGCTTCCAGTAACGGCCTCCCTCGGAGCCGTCCCAGGTGAGGAACTCATCAAAGCCCCAGGCCTTGCCTTCTTCCGCCGTATCCATGAAGGCCATCTGGCTCCACTTGCCCGCCAGCGCGGTCGCGTATCCGGCCTCCTTGAGCACCTTCGGGATGATCGTCTCCTTCTGGGGCGTAATGGACTTTGCGGTATTGCTGACTGCGCCGGTGCGGAAGGGGAAGCGCCCGGTCATCAGCATCGCCCGCGACGGGGCGCAGAGCGGCTCAGAAAAGCAATGTTCGAACCGCACGCCGCCCTTGGCCATCGCGTCCAGACTGGGAGTCTTGAAGTCTCCGCCATAGCATCCGACTCCGGGTATTCCGTAGTCGTCGGCGAGGATCAATATGATGTTCGGCTTACGGCCTGTTGCGGCGGTGGCGGCTTCCAGCCAGCGGGGAACAGCCAGCAGCGCCATGCCTGCAGCACCGGCCTTCAGGAAATCTCTTCTGTCAAACCGTGAGGCCATACATCAGTCCTCCTTTATTTGACGGTTTGAATTGCCGTAAAATACAATATACCCTTGTCGGCATCTTTTCCCTTGCTTACGCCAATTGCAAACTTTTTCGCGGGAAAATCGAATGTCCCGTTAGCATCTCCACCGAACTTTGCAGCCGGGCTCTTCGGATCGATGGTGAGCTCCTGCCACTGGCCTGGAGTTGTATATTTCAGCTTGTACTGGTAGGTCTCCTGGGCGGCATCCTTGATCCTGACAAGCAGCTGCGCCTTTGTTTCGGATTTGACCAATACCTTGATGTTGGAGAAAGCATCGCCTCCGACAAATTCGCAGGAAGCAGTCACGTATCCTCCCCCTGCCGAGAAGTCAAAATCTATTTTCCCGGTCTTTTTGCCGTCAACATCTGCGACTGAAAATCCGCCCTTGGCCCCTCCGTTCACCTCCTGCCCGTTGCTGAACTTCCATTTTGTCGCATCCTTGAGCCATGCATCATCGGCCTTGGCGGCTTCTTCCGCTGCTGCGACATACTGTGACATGAGGATGCCAATACCTGCAATCAATGCTCCAAACGCCAATTTCATTTTCATGGGACCGTCTCCTTTTATTATTAAATTATTTTTTACCTGACAAATCAACATACTGGGGGCTGCCGCCGAGGGTCAGGCTTATCTTTCCATCCTTTGCTTCGGCGGAGCTCTTTTTCCCATTGATATCGAATATCTCCACCGTCCCCTGGGCTTTAACCTCAACGGAGACCTGGTGTACCTTCGCCTTGTCCGGAGTCTCCTTCGGAGGAGGAGAGGTCCAGGCGACTATCTTCTGTTCTCCCGCCCCCTTCTCGAAGAGGAGAAGATAGTCCTGCGGGGATTCCGCAGGCAGCCTTTTAACAAGACGGTATCCGCCGAGCTGTCCGATCATGACCTTGGCGGCCTCATAGGCGGGGCGCTTGACGCCGTTCTTTATGAATTCGCACTCCTGCTGTCCGTCCTTCCACTCGTACCAGATCGTGACCTTGACGCCGTTCATCATGTCTATCATGTACTGTCTGACAAAATGCCAGGCCTGGAACTGATCTGCCATCTTCTCGTCGCCGCCGGCCCAGGTCTCGACATTCTTCCCGCTCAGCGAAAATCCCCTTTCGCTGTTGACCATCGGGAAGTCCTTCGGGACATTGTTCTTCGTAAAAATCTCCCGGACCACGGCGTATGCTTCAGTATAGTCCTCCGGCAGCTTGAATCCGTAGGGATGTACCGACCAGCCATTAATGCCGGTCTGCAATATCCCCTGCTTGAAACAGAATTCAGTCCAGTTGTACGAGGGCTCCCAGAGGCATGAGACCGAACCTGCAAGTATGAAGCAGTTCGGATCGGCCTTTCGCATCGCAGGCACCGCCTCCTTCACGAGAGCGACATATTCCTTTGCATACTCCTCGGTGTTTCCCTTCCCTCCGTGCTTTCCCCAGAAATGCATGGTGTTTGGTTCGTTCCACAGTTCCCATACCACATCGTGATCCTTGTATCTTTCCACCAGTGCCGCTGCGTACTTCGCATATTCACCGCGTGCGGGCTGGTCCTTCGGATGCCCGTGGATCTTGCTGTTCAATCCGAGTACGCCGATCACCCTGATGCCACGCTCCTTCAGGTTCTTCATGATCTCGTCATGTGCGCTGAAATCATATACGCCCTTCTGGGTTTCAATTCCATTCCACAGGAATCCACGCCTGACGAACTTGAATCCAAGAGATTTTAAGTCATCCAGATCCTCGACGGAGCTGCAGTTCGGCTTGATCTGCATCCCGCAGCCGTTCGGCACAGTCATGTCCGGAAGGCCTCCGGAAAATGCGCTCCATCCTCCCAGAAGCATGGCTGACGATATCAGCATTCCTTGTATTAGGCTTGATCCTTTGAACATTTTCCTGTCTCCTTTTTTCCTATTCTATCTTTAGTTCATCCTTCTTGTCTTTCGCAGCGGCTTCACCTGCAGCTCCCTCGCCGACTACTGCAGTGACCTTGAACGTCGGAAGATAGCGGTAGTAGACTTCAAGCATCAGGCAGCAGAGGGAAGTCGAATACACGAACAGATCGATGCCTTTCAGCTTTTCATTTGTCTCTCCGCCTCCCTTGTTCTTCGGACCGTACTTCTCCATGGGCGACGACCAGTGTCCATCGGCTTCCTGCTCCTTCAGGAGGGCCTTCTGCATCTCCTTGTTCCAGAGATCCCAGCTTCCGCCTGTTCCGGAATATCCCTGGAAGATCGCCTGCGTCTGATAGTACCACTGGTAGAGGGAATGCCCGGCAGGCTCCTGCCAGTTGCATTTCATGAACTTTCCATTCTGCGCGGTCTCTATCCATTTCAGCCCGTCCAGCGCCTCCTTTGATTTTCCATCACCGAAAAGCTGGAGGCAGAGGGTTCCGACGGCGGTCATCGTCTCGCTTGCGCCCTTACCGCCTGCGGCGGAACCGCCATAGGAGAATCCTCCTCCGGGGCTGCAGTGCGTCTTCTTCAGGCCGACATTTTTTGCGGATTCAATAGCAGTTTCGAGCCCCTTGACACTGGAACCTGCGGCAAATGCGGCCTTCAAAGCCTGGTAGTTCCATCCGCCTACGGATAGGTCGCAGCGCGGTCCGCCTCCGCTCTCCTTCTCAGGATCGTTCTTGTAGGCATATGTATATGAACCGAGTGAGTTCTGTCCGGTGACGATCCTTGTGACAGTCCTGTTCATCGCCTCCTCGATCATGGGGATCTTTGTCAGCGCGAACGCCTCTGAAAGCGCGTATGCCACCATCGCGTGGCCGTAGCCGTTTCCGGGATTTGCTATCATGCCGTCTGCATTGGCGCCGTTTCCATATTCGATGAGCTTCCTGATGGCCTTGAGCACGCATGTGCCGTACTCCTGGGAGCTCGGCGTCTCGCCGTGCGCGAGGAATGCGAGCGTCGCAAGCGCGGTCATCGCCGGTGAATGTCCGGCATTGTCGCCCCATGAACCGTCCGCGTTCTGGTGATCGCGCAGCCAGCTGAGCCCCTTTGAGACAGATCTCTCCGTAGATGAGCTGCCTCCATACTTCTTCAGTGCCGCCACGCGCCCGCCCCTGCTTCTTCCCGCCATCACTCCGGGCAGGACAAGAGGGGAATTCGACGGGGCTATTGAAAGAACGTTCGACATCGGCACGTCGGGCGCGTCCGAGAAACCGACCGACACATCCGTAGTCGTAGATGCTATGTTCGTGCTCTCTGTCGGTGCATTCGAGGACGGCCCTTCGACTTCTATAGTGGGATCTATCTGCTCTACCTTCTCCTCCGGCGGCGGATCGGGCAGCTTCTCGATGTCCTTCACTTCAAGCTCCTTGATCTCCACGGCGATCTCCGTCCTCGCCTCGGGCGCGGCGACGACGAACGTCATAAGAAGCGCCAGACCGACTATGTGCAGGCATACGGACAGTACCGGCCCGGTCATGTGGGCCTTGATATCCTCGAAGGAGATCGACTTCGCCGCCATCACCTCTTCATATGATGGCCCGGACAGAGATGCATCCTGGACCGGCGCATCCGCTGGAATCACCGTTTCCTGCTGCTGGTAATCGATGCCCATACGAGATCATCCTCCAATGCCATCAATTGATATGTATTTTATATTATCTATCTTTAAATGATATATATCATTTTACCATACGCAAAGTATTTGTCAAGTGCCATCCGCTGGAAAATTCAGAAAATATTCCCGGCCGTCCCGTAGGCGTCCCGCTGGGACTGGGACTATCCGATCCTCCTTACGCTCTCACGCTCGACAAGCTCAGGCTCGAACAGGATTATCTTCGACATGAACTTGCTCCTTCCGGCGACAAGCTCAAACGCCGCCTCCATCTCCTTCTTGTGCTGCGTGCCGACGACTGTCAGCGGCGGCGGCGCATATTCATCGATCACCCAGTTGCCCATGGTGGATACGATGCTGATGTCCTCCGGCACGTGGAGCTTGAGCTCCCGCAGCCTGCGCAGGCCTGCAAGAGCACCGCTGGAGGACGCATATATGAGGGCCGTGACCGAATTCCTGCCCAGGATCTCCCCTGTGATCTCGTATGCGAACTTCGCGGAATTCTCCCACGGCTGTATGCTCTTGCGCGTCTGAACCAGCGAGCTGGAGCTTAGTCCGTAGTCCAGCAACGCCTGCTTCTGTCCGTTCAGGCTCAGGTTCACGCCTATGGCTGAAGGCTCGTTGCTTATGTATGCTATCTTCCTGTGCCCGTTGTCAAGCAGATGCTTCATCTGCATGTAGCCCAACTTGAAACGGTCCCCGGTTATTGAAACCACATTCCTGCCGAAGCTGATGAACTGGGACTGGGAGAACAGGATAACTGGAATTCCGAGGGAGTCAAGCCTGTCGAAGACGGCGCGCGTGAAGGTGCCCCTGACCGGCACAATGAGAACCGCCCTGAGGTTCTCCTCGCGCTGCGCCATCGACATCAGGTTCTCATATTTCGTATCTGGGTTCATCTTGAACTCGACGAGGTCGAAACCGTTCTTCACGGCCAGCTCCTCGGCATCGGCTATCCTGTTCCAGTATTCCGAGGAGAAGTAATTCGGGCAGGCGATGATGATCTTCCCGTTCTTCGTCCTGGCATTGCCGCCGGCCTCGCTCACCACCTGCCTCTCACGCGAAGACAGGAACGTGCCCTTCCCCTGGCGGCGCGTGACATAGCCTTCGCGGCAGAGCTCGTCCATGGCGCTGTGCACAGTCATCAGCGAGACCTTCAGCTGCTTCGCCAGCGCCCTGTTAGTAGGCAGCTTGTCCTCGAGCTGGTAGCTGGAGAACTCCTTTATGAGCCATTCCTTTATCTGCGTGCGCAGCGTCAATCCGCCACCGGACCTGTTGAGAGGGGATGCCTTGACCTTGTCTATCATTTTAATGATTCCTTATTGATATATATCATTATAGTCCGCCCATGCAGGGTGTCAAGACGAAATCCTGAAAATATCATATGAAATGTATGTCAGGGAAAAGCTGGGAAAGGCAAAGAGGCGCAAAGCAGACAAGACATCCTCAAAATTGTGCTCTTGTTCTGTACCGCATGTCCGTCGGAGGAGAGGAGTTGCCGTATTGCTGGCGTTAGCAATCAGTTTATGATGAGGACGCCCCTTTTTGTCAGCCACCGAGTTATCCCGACCTTGCCTAGGGTATCATGCCTGTTTGTCATGCCCAGCAGGACGCCTGCATTTGCGCTTTCCACATGTCCGTCGGCAAGAAGGACATTGCCGGAGTTGACATGTATCATGTGCACATATACGCTGTTGCCGTTGCTCTGGCCGAAGAACTCGCAGGAGTTCACACCTATGTTGGTGTCAGACGAACTGTCGGCTACAAGCACCCATTTATCAGGCGCAGGAATCTTCGGTATGAAATACAGGGTCATGGATCCGGAATCCCAGCTGGGATCGGTCCAGCTTGACTCGATATTTGTATAGTCCCAGCCGCTCGCGTTCTTGATGGCATACATCCCGTATGCAGTAAGACAGCGCTTCCAGGTGTCATTGCCGGTGACTATTGTATCAGTCTTGCTTGATGGACAGTTCAAAAGGAGCCTTGCCCCCGCAGGCAGGTAGTCGCCACGTGGTTCTCCTGCAAAATATTCCGGCAGGTCTATCAGCCAGCGCGCCCATGATACTGTCTTCTGTCCGGCAGTTGGCGGATCCCAGATGGAAGTTGCGGCCACATAGTAATTGCTGTCGGTCTGGTACAGGCTTAGCGCTGTCCCAATCTGCTTCTGGTTGCTGATGCACACCGCCTGCCTCGCCATCTCCCTCGCCTGCTGGAGCGCCGGAAGGAGAAGTGCGGCAAGTATGGAGATGATGGCGATGACGACCAAAAGTTCGATAAGAGTGAAGAATTTTTTAGCCCTCATTCCGCCTGCTCCTGCGTTATGCGTAACGAAAAACACGGCCATTTGTCTTTAACTGTCAACTATTATATCATATCCAGGTTCTACAGGCAATGTAATGATATGCTGATTATTTGTGTTTAAATGCCATATTGGATGATAGCCACAAATACTGATGCACCCGGGCAACTTCTATATGACAACCTTTTCCTGGAATTCCCATAAAGAACTGCCTGGATTTGCGTATTATAAATTGGAAGGAAGAAGGTTTTCAATAAAAGGCGCAGGATTTTCACCACGAAGGACACGAAGCACACGAAGAGGAGTTTTGAATATAACCACAGAACATTTATCTGCCTCAGGCAGACACAAACTGCACAGAATAACTAACAATGAAATAATCGGGTGACTATTTCTGTTAATGCCATCCGCCATTTCCGTATTCTTTTTGAGGGATTGCTTGAAAGATTATTGTTAAGATTTTACGGAGCAAACCCTTAACAGTTGCCTTTCGTGTATTTAGTGTGTTTCGCGGTTAATTTTCCGTGTGTTCTGTGGTTAAGAATGTCTTGATTTGCTTATAGCCAGCCGGTGCTCTTCGAGAGGAGCTTCGTATAATGCACGAAGTTCGGCCAGGAGACGTCCGAGGGCACCCCATGGTCGCAGCTGGGTATGAAACCGCCGGCCTTGATCACAGGTTCAATCCTTTTGATCTCATCTTCAATGAATTTTCCGCCCTTCGCCATCGCTCTCTTGTCGACTCCGCCGAAATACGCCATGTTGCGCCCGAAACGCCTCCTGAAATCCACGATGTCGTTTCCAGCGGCGACTTCGATAGGATCGCAGACGTTTATGCCTGCTTCGATCCAGAGGGGGATCAGTTCGCCGATGAATCCGTCGGAATCCATCGCGTAGATCGGGACTCCTGCATCCCTGATAATCTCGCCCCATTTCTTCCAGGTCGGAAGGAGGAACTCGCGCGCCATGTCAGGCGAGACCATCGAGAAGGACTTATATGCCATGTCCTCGGAGAGGTGTACCATGTCCGGCACATGGTTCCTGAAGGCGTTCCTGAGCAGCTGAGACACATGATCCTGCCAGAACTGTATCATCTCCCGGACAAAGTCCGGATCATCATAGAACATGGTACACAGGTTTTCGAATCCGAGCCATTCGCGGAGCTGCCAGAACGGGCCTGAAAGATGGATCTGCGTGAAATGCTCCCTTGTGGCGAGTTCCTTTCCAAGAGCTGCCGCATCATTTGGGAACCTCGACATGTCGTTCGCGTCATAACGCCTCTTCATGTCCTCCCAGTCGGTACGCGTCTCAACCGGGCACTTGACCCAGCGGCGGGTCACGAAGTCGATTGCGTTCCTGAGATAATCGACGGTGAATTCATTTCCTATCTCGCAGATGTTGCCCTTCCAGTCCTGGACGATCTGCGAATCCGCCTTCTTCTCTATTACCTTCTCCTCGAACATCGGAATCATGCGCTCGTTCACATTGAACCCCTTCCCTCCCTTGGGCCATGGGAGCTTTCCACCGGCCTGGCGGTAGGCGTATTCGATGAGTTCTGAATCCTTCACGCTTTCAGGCACGCCCTGCACCCTCCACGCCTCCCTCGTCGATTTCCTTCCATAGCCCGGATTCAAGGGAATCCTGTCCGGGTTCCCGAATAGATACGTCTCAAGAAGTCTCTGTCTCTCGTTCATGTCAAGTCTCCTATTTATATGTCGGGTTTTCCGTGTCCGGCTTAGCTTTCCAGCGAAGACGGAAACCCGATGGTTATCCTAAAACAGTTGACGGTTTGAAAACCGTCCTACTTATTGACTTATCGTCCATCTAATACTTCTTTCTTGTTTCCGCCTTACTATGCTATATGTTATCCGCAACGGCAATGGACGGAAAAAGCATATATATGGACAAATCAACTATGCTTAAATCATAGGATTAATGGATTGTCGGATGGATGGATTATTGTTTTTTGATTCGCAACAATCCATAAATCCAGCAATCCAATAATCCATAAGCAATGGTGTAAAACTACCATGGGCAAGGAATGCGCGACATAGGAAATATTACAAGGTTTGAGGTGTTCCGTTCCGAGACATTCAGGACCCCGCTCGGATTTGAGAAGGAGCTGGGACTCTGGGTGGACAGGACCGGAGAGGCTGTCAGTTCCTCAAATCCCGGCAAGCTGAGGATACTCGGGCTCCACGCAGCCGTATACATTGAAAAGGGCGAAGGCTTCTACATTTCGGACAAGGCCGGCAGGAAAAACGTCAGGGCCGGCGATGTGATGGTCGTCCAGCCGAAAGTCCCCACTATGTATTATCCGAAAGGCGAATGGAAGACCCTCTGGATCGTATGGGGCGGTTTGGAATCAGACAAGCTGGACAAGATGGGATATCTCGGGAAGCCTGTGTTCCGTGACAGGAACGAGTGTGTCAGGAAGGCTTTCATGTCGCTTCTGCGGATCAGAGGCAGAGAGGACATGGGCTCCATCCTTGAGAGGAAGAAGATCGTGATTGAAATGATACTGGACCTGCACAGGTCGGCAAAGGAGGATGAGTCGCCTTCTGAAAATTCCGCCGCAATTGATCGTGTGATAGGGAAGATCTGCGCGAATCCCGAAAAGGATTATTCGATCGAGAATCTTGCCAGGGAATCGAACATCAGCCTGACGCATTTCAGGAGAGTGTTCACGCGATACACGGGGAATTCCCCG
>CAZDNQ010000017.1:0-7337 GCA_964506605.1 uncultured Victivallis sp.
GTCCCCGCCAGGAACACCATATTCCTCTCCTTCGCCGTCGCCCTGGCTGAGACGATAGGCGCAAAGGATATTTTCATCGGGGTGAACTCCCTCGACTATTCAGGATATCCGGACTGCCGTCCGCAGTTCATCAGGGCTTTTGCGAAATGCGCAACCCTCGGGACCAAGGCCTCCGATCAAGGCTGGAAGTTCAGGATACACGCCCCACTCCAGCATCTCACCAAGGCTGAAATCATCAAACTCGGCACCAAGCTCGGAGTGGATTACTCAATAACCCATAGCTGCTATGATCCTGATCCGGAAGGCCGCGCCTGCGGCAGATGCGACAGCTGCCGCCTGCGCAGGAAAGGCTTCATCGAGGCGGGCGTCAAAGATCCTACAATCTACACGAAATGAGCCGCGCTACCGGCCAGCTTCATGCGCCGCACATGGCAAATATCACGCCATGTTGTATATTTGGATGATATCCTGATATGTCAATCAGTAGGGGGGTTGGCCATGTCACAGACCAAGCTGATGCATAAAGACAAGGTAATGACAAGTGTCCTTGTGGTGGACGACGAGTCCGGCATAAGGAAGCTTCTCGAGGATTTCCTGTCTCATCTCTACAGGATACGGACAGCGGACTCTGCGGACAACGCCCTCTCCATGCTGAAGAACGATTCCTTCGATATCGCCATTGTGGATGTGAACATGCCTGAGATCTCCGGGAAGGAATTCTTCCTGATCTGCAGGAAGGAATATCCGGAGATGCAGATAATCCTCATGACGGGGATGCCGGATCTCGCCGACGCAGTGAACACCGTCAAGGAAGGCGCATATTATTATCTTCCGAAACCCGTAAACATGAATTTCCTGCATTCTCTTCTGACAAGTGCGGCAAAGGAGAAGGAGAACAGGCGTGAAAAGGCATCAGGATCCGACATCGTCAAGATCAAAAATCTCGCTTCGGATTACAGCATAGTACGTTCCCTCGGCTCCGGCGAGAGCGGAGTTGTTCTGCTTGTTGAGAAGGACAAAAGACAGTATGCCATGAAGATTCTTCGCTGGAGCAAGGAGGAGGACAGATTCAGCGAAAGGCTTAAAAGGTTCATCCGGGAGGCGGAGATACTTAGGCAGATCAAGAACGAACATGTTGTCAGGATATACGAACACAATCTTGAGCTCCAGGATGCAAACCCCTATATAATCATGGAATACGTGGAAGGGAGGTCTCTGTTCGATGTAATGGTAAAGGATGATTTGACTATGGACCAGAAGATTTCCGTAATACTCCAGATAGCTGAAGGGCTTGAGTGCGTACACAGACAGGGCGTCCTTCACCGCGACATCAAGCCGCAGAACATATTGATAACCGGCGACATGTCCGTGAAGATAAGCGACTTCGGCATATGCCATGTCGCAGACTCCTCCCTCACGATGACAAATGAACTCCTAGGCTCGCCCGCCTACATGGCTCCCGAGAACTTTGAACCTGGAATGAAAATCGACGCAAGAGCGGACATATTCTCACTAGGTGTTATTGGCTATGAGCTTCTGACCGGGGAAAGACCGTTCAAAGGGGGTACCATCTTCCAGATAATAGAAAAGATAAAGCACAGGAAGCCCGAAGCTCCTATGAAACTTAATCCGCAGATCCCGGAATGGATGCAGGAATTGCTGGCGAGGATGCTGATCAAAAAACCGGAAAACAGGCTGGGAAACGCACATGAGGTAATCAAGTCAATCAACCATTACCGTTCCGGCGGCGAAAAGGAGAGGGCAAGCCTGACGTCCAGGATACTCAACGGAATGCTGTTCAAGAACAATGTGTGGAAATAGAGGGTCTCAATTATGCCTGATGAAGCCCCGGATAAGGCCGATCAGCAGATGGTTATCATGCTGAGGCAAAACATGGACAGCATCCCGCGAATCAATCTGCCTGATGGATTCTCTAGCAGGGGGATGACGCGGGATGATGTCAGGAATTGGACGGAAATATGGCGCAGCCTTGAACCTTCCGGGAGGATCGGGGACGATCTTTTCTTTAACGAATTCGGCAAAGACTGGGATGAGATCGGAAGGAGATGTTTTCTGATTGAGGACACTGCAGGTTCATGCGTCGGAACCATCAGCGCATGGTATGACAGTTCTTTCAAGGGAGGTGAATGGGGGAGGATCCACTGGGTTGCGGTAAGGAAGGAATTCCAGGGGCGAGGACTGGCAAAGCCGATGCTTTCACTGGCCATGGAGAAACTGGCCTCCAGGCACTGCAGGTGCTATCTCGTCACACATGCCCACCGGATTCCGGCAATCTCCCTGTATTTAAAGTTCGGATTCGTCCCGGACCTGTCCTCGGAAAAGTTCCGCAAGCTCTGGATCGGCGTCCTGGAGAAGCTCCAGGATCCGTCGCTGAAATCACAGCTGGAGGAAACAATTGGCCTGTCTCAGAACAATTGATATATCCTGTATGTACCACATGCCGCTGGGATTTTCCCTGGCAGACGGTAGTCCGTCCTACCACAGAGGACTGCGTGTGTCCCATCATGATTTCCTCTGGCGCTGGCTGCAACAACAAGTCCGATGAAACAGCTTCTTTCCTCTAACCCGATGATCTTCTCAATCTTGCACTCTATATGGGCGGAACATTCGGCTATGCTTGCGGCGGATACGGAGGAAGCAGCGGAAGCACTCCTGCCGATGTCAGCGGAATATTTGCCGTTTCTGATTTTAATTTAGATTCCATGGTATTTGTCAACCTTTGAAATCCATGATGCCTATTGCCGGCAAGATGCCGGCGCTCCATTATATTTTCTCGAGGTATGCAATCGTCTCAAAGTGCGAAGTCCGCGGGAACATGTCGAACAGGCGCGCCTTTTTGAGGACAAAGCCGGATCCGCAGAGAACTTTCATGTCACGCACCATCATATCAGGCGCACAGGAAATGTAAATAATCTTCTTTACGCCTGTAGATACAAGCTGGTTCTTCATCTTGAGGCTGAGCCCTCCGCGGGGGGGATCCAGAAGAAGAACCGTGTTGTCGGTCTTGAGCTTTCGCGAATTCTCCGTCATGAACGCCTCCGCGCTTTTCGCGGAGAAACAGCATTTACCGCCAGGCATAATCCTCGCCGCGTTGCCTGTCGCAGATTCAACTGCAGAATAGTCGCTGTCCACACCGGTCACCGTTTCAACTCCGCCCTTTGCCGCCGCAATGCTGAAGAACCCGCATCCGCAGTAGAGGTCGGCAAGATTTGAGGCCTTCGATTCCCTGATCATCTTCACGGCCTCCGCTGCAAGAAGTCCGGCGCATCCCAGATTCACCTGGAAAAAGCTTCCACGCGGCACTTCCAGCGTTCCAAATGACGTATTTTCCTCCAGCACGCCCTCTCCTGCATCTTCATCGGGCCAGAAATGGGCTCCACCTTTTCCGGCACATCTGAATGTCATGTCTGAGCAGCCGGAATATTTGCCCAGCTCCTTGCGGACTTGTGCGAGCTTCGCATTAATCTCCATCATTGCCAGCGGGCATTTCTCAACGTCTACAACGCTGGCATTGTCAACGGCGAAATACCCCAGCCTGCCGTCTGAAAAATGCATGACGATCTTGTTCCTGTAGTTCAAGTCCTTCGGAGAAGGTACAGGTGCGTCCATGACGGCCGCAGGATCGATCTTCAAGTTATGCTTTATGAAATTCGCCAGATGACCGTTCTTTATCCGGATCTCCTCCTCGTATTTGACATGCTGGTAGCTGCACCCGGGGCATTGCCCAGGGCACCCGGGGGCGCTGCTGTTATTTATAGAAGGGGCATATGCCAGAGGACAGGCAGGGGAAATCCTGTCCTGCGAACTTCGCAGGACGTTGACGAGGGTGGCGGTCCCGAAATTCTTCTTGCGTAAGATCTCCTCGACCTGCACGAGTTCGCCCGGGAGAGTTCCCGGGACAAAGTAGACGAATCCGTCCTTCCTTCCGAGCCCGTTCCCCCCGAACGCGACATCCGTGATTTCCATCTCAAAAGTCATTTCATTCATTTTAAGCAGCTCCTTCCGAATGCGGCCATGCGGCTGAGGAAATTATATATCCTGCTCCCAAACCGGCCGGCCGATGATATGGTTTTGACGACAAGTGTACTGGCATATAGGCGCATGAAAGTCCTGTTGAACATCCATCTCGAATTCAGGTCGCTCCCTTTAACAATGCATTCGGTCCAGAGCCCGCTCATCTTGATGATATTCCTAAGCCCCTCCCCGTTCGCCGAGAAGACCATGCCCGCAGCATCACCGAACAGATAGACATTTCCGTCCCTGACGGCACTTGCCGGGGAGAGAGGAATCATACCACCTCCCTTGCAGACGATATTCCCGGTTATTCCCTGCTCCTCCTTGAACTTCCTGAAATCATCCCTGGAGAACGGCTGTCCGGAAAGCGAACCGATTCCGATGTTCACGCGTCCGTCGGGCAGCGGGAAGATCCAGCAGTATCCGACATTTCTTTCCAGGAGCTTGAAATACAGGGCATCCTCGTGGCTGCTCCTGCTCTCGACTATTTCAACGTAGCTGGTACCATAGAAATTCCCGCCGGTGCGGGGATTGAATCCATTCGCCAGTATCAGCTTCTTATACTTATATTCAACTGTGTCTTCCCCGATCTTTACACTCAATGTGTTTTTCGCAGCTTCGTGCGAAAGATATTCCCCCTTCTGGAAGACAGCTCCTGCCTCAAGCGCTCTTTTAAACATCGCCGCATCGAGCACTCGCCGGTCAACGACGGCATATCCTGTCCTGAAACATATGGTCTTCCCCTTTTCCACCATGAGGATCTTGTCGACCTTGACGTGGGGCACATCAAGCCCGAGTTTTTCAAACTCCCTGTACCTGACCCCGCCGCCGCACTTGAGTTTTGTCCCCGGCTCCCTCCTGTCTATCAGCAGCACCTTCCCATGTTTTGCCAGCCTTGAAGCCAGGAGGCTGCCTGCGAACGAAGCTCCGACCACGGTGAAATCGGGTTTCTTCGACAATATATCCGATGATCTCTCAACCATGTTTTCTTCCTATAACAGCTTAAATCCTATGAAGACCATGGCGGCGGCGGCGAAAACCAATCTGCACAAAATCCTGAACACCAGCATGTTCTCGGTCTTTTCGATCCTGGAATACATCACGGCATATAGCACCGCGTAAAGAATACATGCGGCGGCGAAGCATTTCATGAAAAGCCCTCCCTGAAGGAAAAGCAGCGGGGCCGCCGCCAGCATGGGGATGATTCCAAGCCTCCACCACCTTATTGCGCCGAAGCTGACAGCCCCCGTATCATATTTCATCGATGAATCCTCTTCCGCATGTGCTGCATCGTGGTGCATGGCTCCGGCGGTCATTGCAAACGCGAAGAAGAACGCCATCGGCAGGCTGGCTGCGATATCTCCGCCCGCACCTGCGACACCGGCAAGGAAATGGAGGAATCCTCCTGCAAAATTATGGAAGAGCCCTGACATCCAGTTCCTCTTCCCGAAATACGAATACAGATTCCAGTTGATTATTATCAGGAAAAGCATCGTGACCAGCATCTGCTGCCTGAGGCCCGCGACCACGAGCAACGGGGGTACTGCAATGACAGGTACCATCTGCCAGGTCTTCATCCTGGAGTTTTCCCTGTCGAAGAAGATGTCGTTGACAACAAGGATATGCCATCCTGCGACCAGCAGCAGCGGATACATCCAGAGAAGGCCGGACTGGACATTCCCGGGCTGGCAGCATGAGAAGAACCCGACAAGAGGAATGCCTGTGCCGAAAAGCAGTTCAACTGTCCTTGATTTGAGAATCTGTGCTGTCATCTGTGCCCGCCTGATATTATCTTAAGTAGGTTTCTGAATATGAAC
The DNA here is from genome assembly GCA_964506605.1 of uncultured Victivallis sp. Lineage (GTDB taxonomy): Bacteria > Verrucomicrobiota > Lentisphaeria > Victivallales > GWF2-50-93 > GWF2-50-93. Next base: position 5,853 of record CAZDNQ010000017.1, read on the forward strand.
ATTATATCGTTGTGCCATCCACCATCCCTTGTCATCGCCCTGAAAATCCGATACAGCCTCCGGAAATCCATGTAGAACTTCCTGTATCCATATCTCTGCATGGAACAGAGATCCTTTTCCTTGAACTCCGGCGGACTTGAATATTTCACGCCGCCAGTCTCATAGTTCACATAATCGCTGCGATAATGATCCAGAAGGGTCTTCGTGTCGGCAACCATATCCAGCAGACCTGTTCCCGGGAACGGAGTGACCGTGAAGAAATACACATGATGCCCGGGCAGGGATGCTGCGAATTCCGCAGTTTCCCGCAGGTTCTTCAGCGTCTCAAAAGGAAATCCCATCATGAAGAACAACCCGATCCTAAATCCTTTCCTCTCCAGGCATTCCAGCGTCACGGGCACTTTCTCCAGATCCAGTCCCTTTCCTATCTTGTCGATCACCCCCTGGTTGCCGGACTCGACCGCCACGTTCATATAATATACTCCCGCCCTCTTCATGAGGTCGAACATCTCCTCGTCATATATATCGGCCCTGATGCCGCTGGACAGGGACAATCTTATCTTCTTTTCCAGCCCCCTCCTCATTATTTCAGAGCAGATCTTCTTCACGCGTTCCGGATCCAGCGTGAAATTATCATCCCACACATGGATCTCGCGGCAGCCGTATTTTTCCACCAGGAACTCCATCTCATCGGCTATGTCCGAAAAACTCCTGGACCTGAAACTGTTCCCGTGCATGTACGTCGAACAGTTTATGCACCTGAACGGACATCCCCTCTGCGTCATCATCGAGAACGCCGGCTTTCTTCCGGGGAAATCATAGGATGCAGGATCAACCAGATGCCAAGCCGGGAAAGGCAGTTCGTCCAGATCTTCAATGAAAGAGCATCTCTCATTCAATTTCACCTGTCCGCCGCTGAAATATGCAATTCCCCGGATGCTGTCCAGGCTCTTGCACGCGGCGATTTCGGTAATCTGCCTTTCTCCTTCGCCTATGACTGCAATGTCGCCATATTTCGGAATGATCCAGGAATATTCCGTTGATGCGTATGGGCCGCCCCAGATTATTTTCCTGTCAGGATATTTTCTTCTTATGTAGCCGGCAATTTCCAGGCCAGAAGCCGCATGCGAGACGTTCGCGGAAATCCCGACGGTATCATGCGGTCTGATCTCCTCGTCCAGCTTACTGTAGAATCCCGCCTCAGAAAACCTGTTGGCCTCGATCAGCGAGACTTTCACCCCCTTTTTTTCAAGAACTGAAGCTATGTAGAGCGCGCCAAGGGGCGCAAAAGAAAACCACAGTTTGAAGCGTGGGATGATTATCAGCATTTTGGGATATCTTGGGCCTTTTAGATTTTAACCCATTTCTTTTCACGGTGCGACTGATAGATCCCCAGCACTATGTCCACCGTATGCCTTGCGGATTCCGCAGTGATGAACGGCTCCTTGCCGGTCCTTATGGATTCGACGAAATCGGCTATCTGGC
>CAZDNQ010000017.1:7347-20250 GCA_964506605.1 uncultured Victivallis sp.
GGCAGCTGTGGCTCGGGCCGTAGTATGCCTTCTTGGATCCGCCGGCCTTGCCTTCCTCGCTGATCTTCTGGACTTCCTCGGCGATGGAATCGGCAAGAGCCTTATCCTTCAGATCGACCCTCTGGATCGCACCGTTCCTAAGATCTATGGTCCCTCCGGACCCGTTGAACGAATATGCCATGTCCCATTCCAGCTTGCTTGAGGATGTGGCGGAGATTGTTCCAAGAGCACCGTTCCTGTACCGCAGGGCGGCAATGGCGGTATCCTCCGTCTCTATATGGTCTCCATGGGTTAGATTGGAATATGTTCCGGAAAGGGTTTTGACTCCTCCGGTCATCCAAGCCAGCAGGTCTACGGCATGTATCGCCTGGTTTATGAGGAGTGAACCGCCCTCCTTGGCCCAGGTGCCGCGCCATTCGTCGGAGTCATAATATGCATCGGACCTGTAGCAGTGGAACTGGAGGTCGGCCGTAAGGAGCGTGCCAAGGGCGTTCTCGGCGACAAGCCTTTTCATCATCTGGTAGACCTTGTTGTACCTGTTCTGGAAAATCCCCGAAAAGACGAGTTCCTTGTGCTTCCTGTGGGTCTCAATCATGTTCTCAAGCCCCTGGTGGGTGGATGAAAGAGCCTTCTCGCACAGCACATGCTTGCCCTTCTTGAACGCTTCGACGGCGATCATCGAATGGCTCGCATGATCCGTGCAGACCGATATGCATGAAACTTCCGGATCGGCCAGCACCTCCCTGAAATCGGCCGTAGTCTTGGAAATACCGTATTTCGCCGCAAGCTTGTCGGCCTTCTCCTTCACGAGATCGCAGGCCCATGCAATTTCAACGTCGCCTATGCCCTTGTATCCTTCCGCATGGGACGGTGCTATCACACCGCATCCTATAATCGCACTTTTAATCTTCTTATTCTTACCCGCACTCATCATTGCTCCTTATTCATTAATACACGGTTGTTCCTCACAAGTGGCCACTTTCTCCAACTTTTCCTTAATCTTAAAAGACTATCCTATGGCAGACGTATGCCTCTGCCGCCTTGACTGAGATCTCATGTCCCCTCGTCCTCGCCAGATATTCCATGTTCTCAATGCTGCAGTGGTGCGGCGAATGCCTGAGCTGGGACTTGTGGAGGCTCAGGGCCTTGAGCTTTGTTTCCAGGAAATCGCTGATGTCGACATAGAGGTTCGGATGGAACTTGTCGTAGTCAACGTTCCAGAAGAGCGTCTGGTTGTCATAGCTGAGTACGACCCTGGGGAACGCCTTGACCTTCGGATCGTGCGGTCTGCAGGCGGTAAAGCCGGCCTTGAAGGTGGCGACATGGTCCTGGTTGTAGGAGATAGCAGGCAGTGCGACCATTGTCGGATTGATCTTGTCGATGGAGACCTTGCTCTCCTTCTCGATCACGTTTATGAGGTCCCTCTGCGAGATCCTGTCCAGCCTCAGATGCGTCTCCGGATCCTTGTACCATATGTCATATCCGTCCAGCCTGAGGAATTTCGCGACTGCGTCGAACTCCTCCTCCCTGGTTGTGCCTTTGACGACATCCTTCTTCCCGTCATAAAGCTTCAGGTCGCCGACGCTCATTACAAGCACATATACCTCTCCCCCGAGCTTCTTGATCTTCGCCATGGTCCCGGCGCAGCCGAACGACTCGTCGTCGGCATGGGGGGAAATCACAAGGAGGCGCTGCTTCGACAGGAATTCCTCGGAAACTTCTTGGTATGCCTGCATATGGAGACTCCTTTCTATAAAGAAGGCCTGAGAATCTATAACATTGAAAGATATAACCCAGCAGGGGGAATTCAAGAGGACACGCCGGGATTTCCCCAGACAGAATTTTTGACAGGACTACAGGATTTTCATGATACTAAACTTCATAGGATGTCGGTGCGAGCCTGTGGCGGAGTTCACATGTTCTGGCTGTCCAGGAAGCTCTGGAGTATTATGCAGGCCGCCACGGCGTCCACCTTCTCCTTGCGCTTCTCGCGGGAGACATTCCCTTCGATGAGGAGCTTTTCAGCCGACACGCTGGTGAGCCTCTCATCAAGCAGCCTGGCCTTGATCTTCGTCTTCTCCTCGAGAATCGCCGCCAGCTCCCTCACCTTGGCGGCATGTGTCCCTTCATCGCCGCTCATGTGCTTCGGAAGCCCCATGACGATCTTTTCCGCCTTGATCTCCCTGATCTTCAGCTCAATCTGCTCGGCGAGCTGCTGTAAGGAAATGCTGTCGCACCTGATGAACCCCGAAGGCTGTGCAAAGGTCCCGGTAGGATCGCTGATCGCAATCCCGGTCCTTACCGTACCGTAGTCTATTCCTATGACGCGCATAAATTTTTCCCCAAAATTTAATAATAAAGATGTAAAAGCCCTTTATACAAATTATATTTTCATCGAACAAGAAACAGCAAGGCTCAGGAAACTGAAAATGAAACGCATCGAGATTTCTCCCGACAAGTTCGTCCTGCAGGCGATGAAGGCCTGGGGGAATGACTGGTTCCTCCTCACTTCCGGCGATTTCAAGAACGGAAAATTCAACACTATGACGGTCGCCTGGGGGAGTTTCGGGGTGATGTGGCAGAAACCGATCGCTATGGTAGTGGTCAGGCCCAGCCGCCATACCTACGGCTTCATTGAGAAATACGACAGCTTCACCCTCACGGCGTTCGGCCCCTCACACAGGAACGCCCTCAGTTTCTGCGGCGTGAAGTCCGGCAGGGACACCGACAAGATAAAGGGGACCGGCCTCACTCCGATCCCTTCCTTGAAGATAGGCTCCCCCGGCTTCGATGAGGCCGAACTCATAGTTGAATGCAGGAAGATCTATTTCGATGACTTCAAGCCCGGGAACTTCCTGGATCCGGCCATAGAGGGGAACTATTCCGGGAAGGACTATCACAGGATGTATTTCGGCGAGATCGTTTCAATAAGCGGAGACAAGAAATACCTTGGCGGCGAAAAAGAAAAAAATTAAGGAAGAGAAGCCTGTCAAGACCGTGCTCCTCATGAGGCACGGGAAATCCGACTGGGAGGAAGGCATCTCCGACTTCGACAGGCCTCTTGCAAAGAGAGGGATAGGCGATGTACCGCTGCTGGGGCGGTTCCTCCTTAAAACGAAGAAGGTCCCGTCTGTAATCATCTCCTCCCCTGCGAAACGCGCGAAGGAGACATCTGAGCTTCTCGCCAGGGCGTGCAGGTACAAGTCGGACATCAGATACAGCGACTCCATCTACGAGAACAGTTCCGGCGAGATCATGAAGCTGCTGCAGAAGCTCGACGACAGCATCGAATCCGTGATGGTGATCGGCCATAATCCGGCGATAGAGGAGGCCACGAAGAAGCTCTGTTTCAGGGAGCTCAAGTCGCTGGAGAACGGGATAAAGTTCCCGACCGGCGCGATCGTCTGCCTCGGCGCTGAAATCGAATCATGGTCCGAACTCTATCCCGGCAACTGCTCGATCTACTGGTTCGTGGTCCCCCGGCTGATCAAGGGATTGTTCTAATTCCTCAAATACGAATATCCAATATCGAACTCTGAATTTCCGATACCGAAGCGATTCCAATGGATATTTCAGAAAGGTCAACGAAAAATGGAAGCTTCCGAACTCGACAAGGTTGTGAGGATTTCCCCGGACGGCATTTCAATCGACTGCTGGATACAGCCGAAATCCTCGAAGTCGGCGTTCTCCGGCATCCACGGGGAGTCGCTCAAGATCAAGATCGCCGCGCCTCCGGAGGACGGAAAGGCAAACGAGGAGCTCCGCCGTTTCCTGGGCAAGGCGCTGGGAATATCAAAATCGTCGGTGGAAATACGTTCCGGACATTCCTCCCGCAGGAAGATAGTTTTCTGCAGCGGAGCCTCCAGGGAAAAGCTTCTGTTGTAAATTCCCCTGCGCCTGCAGGAAAATTTTGACTTTATGATGAAAAATCCTTTTTAAAATGCTATCTTAGTCCCTTCTTAAATCTGGAGTGTCCATATGAGAGAACTATTTGGTACCGATGGAATCCGCGGAAAGGCGAATACATACCCCATAACACCTGAAATAGCGCTGCAGGTCGGCAAGGCGCTGGCCCATGTCTTCAAGTCCCAGGGACACGGCTTTTCAAAGGCTGTCGTCGGCAAGGACACCAGGCTCTCAGGCTACATGCTTGAGACCGCGCTGGCGAGCGGCCTGGTCAGCATGGGCATGGACGTATATTCCGTAGGCCCCATGCCTACTCCTGCAGTGGCCTACCTGACAAAGTCATTCTGCGCCACCTGTGGAATCATGATCACCGCCTCCCACAATCCCGCTGACGACAATGGAATAAAGATCTTCGACTCCTCCGGATTCAAGCTCCCCGACGAAGTCGAGAACGAAATTGAAAAGCAGGTGCTCGGCGGCGAGATCAACAGCGCGCACATCAGCACCGAACTCCTCGGCAAGGCGCACCGCATCGAGGATGCCAGGGGCCGCTACATCGAATTCGCAAAGAGTTCCATAAAGAACTACAGTCTGAAAGGCCTTAAAATTGTCCTTGACTGCGCCAACGGCGCCGGCTATTTCATCGCCCCCATAATCTTCAGGGAGCTGGGCGCGGAAGTCATAAAGGTCGGAACCGATCCGGACGGCTACAACATCAACAGTGACTGCGGAGCCACGCATACCGAGAACATTTCCAGACTGGTGGTCCAGAACAAGGCGGATTTAGGCATCGCCCTCGACGGCGACGGCGACAGGGTCATCTTCTGCGATTCGAAGGGGCAGGTAATCAATGGAGACAGGATCATCGGACTCTGCGCCCTTGAATTCAAGGAAAGACGCAGGCTCGCGAAGGACACCGTAGTCGTAACTTCAATGAGCAATCTCGGACTCATCAGGGCGATGGAGTCGGCAGGTATCAACGTAGTTGTAACCGATGTCGGCGACAGGTACGTGGTCGAAAAGATGAGGGGAGAAGGATTCAATATCGGCGGCGAACAGTCCGGACACGTTATCTTCATGGACTACGTGACCACCGGCGACGGCATCATCACCGCCCTGCACGTCCTCAAGATAATGATGGACAAGAGTAAGTCCATAACCGAGCTTGCCGGATTCATGGAGGACTATCCCCAGCTGCTGACAAGCCTCAAGGTGAAGGATAAGACACCTCTGGAAAACCTGCCTCTGCTTAAGAAGACCATCGCCGAATGCGAAAGATCCCTTGGCAAGCAGGGAAGGGTCGTCGTCCGCTATTCCGGTACGGAGAACAAGATAAGGGTGCTGCTCGAGGCGCATGACAGGAAGGATGTCGACGGCTGGACCGCAAAATTGAAATCCGCAATTGAAAAGGAGCTCTGCTGACCATGAAACTCAACATCATACTTTCAGGAAAGTCCGATCTCCTCCAGCCCCTGACCTGCACCCGCAAGATCTTCGGATGCCCTGTCGGGACCTCGACACTTGGCGCTGAAATCGGGAAGCGCCTTTCCAGGATCCTTAAACAGCAGAGCGAAGGCGCCAACGACGGGCGCGTACTGTCTGCGCTCGAGGACTTCTGGCCTTCAGAGGGCCTGATCGAAGATATCTGCGGAGTGAAGAAGGATGTCGTCGTCTACTACGGCGACAAGAAGGAGATTGTGATGTGGATCGGCAAGGGACAGGAAGTGCCCGAAGGCGCGGAATGGATTCAGGCGGACTCGAAATCACTCCTTATCAGGGCCCCTTGGCATCTTCTCTCAATAAACGAGGATATAATCGGATCCATCGGCAGGACTGTGATAAACGGCGAGGTCAGGGACGGCGTTACAATCGACGGCGAAATAATCGTCGGCAGGGGCACGGTCATACTGCCCGGCGTCTATATCGAGGGCAACGTGGTGTTCGGCGAAAACTGCAAGATCGGACCAAACTGCTATTTCCGCGGCAGCACCCTCGTCGGAAACAAATGCCATGTCGGACAGTCGGTCGAAGTCAAGAACTCCATACTCATGGACAAGGTCAGCGCAGGCCATCTCAGCTACATAGGTGATTCGATAATCGGCTCAGGAACCAACCTGGGCGCCGGTACCATCACCGCCAACTTCCGTCACGACGGCAAGAGCCACAGGTCGATGCTTGACGGCGTCCTCGTCGACACGGGACGCAGGAAGCTCGGTGCAATAATCGGCGACAACGTCCACACGGGAATCCACACCAGCATCTATCCCGGACGCAAGATCTGGCCGGAAATGACCACACGGCCCGGCGACATTGTGATCAAGGATTTGAAACCTCAATAATTTTTTCGAGAAAAATTATACATGAACGACCTCAAAGGCAAAGTCGCGATCGTCACCGGAGGCGCGCAGGGCATAGGCAAAGGCATAACCAGGCATTTCCTCGGCCTCGGGATGAAGGTAGTGATGGTAGAACTGGACGAGGAGGCCGGCCTTGAGACATTGGACGAATACAAGGATCTCGGCGAACTGAAATTTGTCAAGACCGACATCTCGGTCGAGGCCGAAGGCAGGAATGCCGTCGACAGGACAATTGAATATTTCGGCGGCCTCTATGCGCTTATCAACAACGCCGGAATCCCCTACCCCGGCACCGTGCCTCCCGAGGAACTGAGCCTCGAAAGCTGGAACAGGGTGATCGGGGTCAACCTGACCGGCTCATTCATAATGGCGAAGTATTCGATCCCCCATCTGAAGAAGACCAGGGGCTCGATAGTCAACATCTCCTCCACGCGCGGACTCATGTCCGAGCCCTGCAACGAGGCATATTCCTCATCCAAGGGAGGAATTATCGCGCTCACCCATGCACTGGCGAACAGTCTCAGCGGAAAAGCCAGGGCCAACTGCATCAGCCCCGGCTGGATCATCGCAGAAGGCTGGCACAAGAGAAAGCACAGGAAGAAGACCCAGCTTACCCAGGCCGACCTGGACCAGCATCCCGCCGGCCGGATCGGAAAACCCGAGGACATCGCCGAAATGGCCGCGTTCCTGATCTCCGAGAAGGCAGGTTTCATCACCGGACAGAACTTCGTCGTAGACGGCGGCATGACCAAGAAGATGATCTACGTATAAATTTTGCGGATGTAAAATTTATTCCTTCCATAAGAACATGCCTTACGGCATTGACTACAAGCTTATACAAGACAAATCTGTTTGCGGTCTGTCCTCCGCTATTCAAAGACTCCATTCTATTTCGAGACTATTAGTAAGCCAGTTAGGGCTGTTCTTTTTGCATTTTAGAAAGGGAATATTTGCTAGTTTTTGCGAAGCAAAACCTGGCCAATGTCTTTTTCGTGTAATTCGTGTGTTTCGTGGTTGATCTTCTTCTGCCTGCCACGCCGTAGCCTTGTGCGAAGGCGGGTGTTTCGTGTTTGAAGATCATTTCCAAATCGCAATCGCATCCACCTTGAATTTCGGGACGTGGATCACGTCCTTGTCGTCGAGGAAATATTTCGTCGGGGTTCCGGCGTCGATGTCCTCCTGGACAGGGTTCTCATCGGGATAGCCGACTGCCACGAGATACATGGTCTTCATATCGGGCTTGAGCCCGAGAATCGGAGACACGTTCTCCTCCTTGAAGTTGCCGATCCAGCAGGTGCCAAGTCCGAGATCGACCGCCTTCAGCAGCATGTTCTGGACTGCGGCTCCGGCATCGGCATATACGATCTTGTGGTTTGCGCAGTTGTCGGCGGAAGCGATTACCGCGATAAACGCGAGAGGCGCTGTCTTGCCCCACTCAGGACTTCTCTTAGGACGGACATGGCCGCCCCATCCGGTATGGGAGAACACTTTCTGGACGATCTCAGGTGTCTTCACGACCACATAACGCAGCTGCTGCATGTTTCCGCCGCTCGGTGCGAGCCTCGCGGAATCAACGAGCTCAGCGAGAAGCTTGTCGTCGACAGGCTTCTGCCTGTATCTGCGGATTGTACGGCGGGATTTGATGGCATTGGAAAGATTCATATGCATTTCCTATTTTTGATTTTCGATTGCCGATTTCAAATGACTGAAAAAGACTCAAAGGACAAAAACATAATTGCATGGAACATGAAATTCCTGATCGCCGGTTCAGTTATTTAATGACCTCGATGGCGGTCTGGACGTTGCCGAAGGGCGCGCTGACCTGGACACCGCGGATGTGGCCGCGTATCCTGTCTATGGACTCCTTGGCGATATGTATCCCTTCCGCCCTCTGGTCTTCCTTGCTCTTCGCCTTCGCCATGCGCTCCATGATGAAGTCAGGAACTACGACGCCGGGCACCTCGTTCTTCATGAATTCCGCGTTTCGGAAGCTCGCCAGAGGCCAGATTCCTGCGATCACAGGGACTTTGATGTCTCCAAGCTCCTCTATGAATCTGATCAGCGGATCGACGGCGAAGACCGGCTGGGTTATGATGAACTCAGCGCCTGCGGCGGCCTTTTCACGGGTCCTGCGGATCTCGCGGTCGATGTCGAGGGAGTTCGGGTCCGCCCCCACCCCGATCAGCGCCTTAGTAGGCTCCTTGATGGAGTTCCCGCCGATGTCGACGCCCCTGTTCAGCCTGCTCTGTATCTTCACCATCCCGATGGAATCCACGTCGAACACCGCGGACGCGAACGGATAGTCCCCGAGCTTCGGCGGATCACCGGTTATGAAAAGGATGTTGTTGAGGTTGAGCGCGGCGCAACCGAGGAGGTCGGACTGCATTCCAATGAGGTTGCGGTCGCGGCAGCAGAAATGAAGTATCGTCTCAATCCCCGCCAGCTCCTGTATCTTGGCGGCAGTGACTATCGGCGAGATCCTCGAACTCGCGCGCGGTCCGTCGGGAATGTTGATCGCGTCGATTCCGGCGGTCTTGCACTGCTTCGCCTTCTCGACAGTCTGTTCGAGATCATAGCCTTTCGGCGGGACGATCTCCACAGTGGCTATCCATTCTTTCCCTGCGAACTTCGCGGCAAGCTTGGACTTCTGCACCATCGGAACAGGCTCCTGGAGATGCTCCTCGTGGTCCTTGACGGTTATCTTCTCTATCTTTGCGGTATTCGCAAGCGGGCGCACGCTCCTGGCGATGTCCCTGATGTGGTCCGGACTCGTCCCGCAGCAGCCGCCCACCCCGCGGACCCCGAGATTCACGAAACGCACAGCGTATGTCGTGAAATATTCCGGGCTCGCCATGTAGATCATGCGTCCTTCGACGTTCTTCGGCACGCCGGCGTTCGGCTGGACGATTATCGGGATGTCGGTCATGTGGATGAGCTTCTCGACCGATGAGAGAATCCCTTCCGGACCACCGCCGCAGTTGAGCCCTATGGCGACTGGCTTCCTGCCTCCATCCTTGAAGACGTTCAACAGGCTTTCAAGAGGTTCACCCTTGATTGTCTCGGCATTCTCTTCAAGGGCGAAACTCATCACATAGGGTATCTTCGCGTTCTTGTTCACTGCCTTGAATGCGAAATTCGCATCCGCCACGGAAGGAAGGGTTTCGAATATTATGAAATCGGCCCCTGCCTCCTCCAGGACGGCTATCTGTTCGGCGAGCATCTCCACGACATGGTGTTCGGAATGCCTGTCGTGGTGCAGGATCTTGCCGATCGTCCCTACAGAACCGGCGACCAGCGTGTTCTCGTCCCCGCTCTCACGGGCGAGCCTGACGGCCGCCCGGTTGATGTCCTTCAGCCTGTCTCCTAGCCCGAAACGGGAAAGCTTGTTGAAGTTGGCCCCATATGTGTTCGTCGTGAGCACATCCGCGCCGGCGTCGAAGTATTCCTTGTGTATCTGGCTTATGACCTTGGGGGCGGACAGGCAGAGCTCGTCGAAGCAGGTGTTCACGAAGAAGTTGCGCTTGTATATCTCCGTGCCCATCGCACCGTCGAATATCGTTATCTGCGAAGCCAGTTTTTCCTTCAAACACTGTTTCATCTAATTTGCACCTTGGCTGAAAATTTTGTTTCCCTGATGCCCGTAAGGTATTTCTGGAACAGTAAGTAATCAAGGCTCCAGGGGGTGTCTTCAGGATTTTTTCAGAGGTTACCTCAATAAATTTCAGTATGGATTCGGGCCGAAACTGAACAGTGGAAATGAGATGAATGCCGTCAGACTGCACCATCAGGGCTTCTTTATGATCACCCATCTTGCCGAAAAGACCTCCTGTCCTGCGGACGAATTGAGGCATGACAGGCGGTAGGCGATATATGAGAGCCTTTCGGGGAGCAGAAGCGAGGCCTTCGTGTTTCCGGCGCTGAATTCCTTGACGGCCAGCCTGAAGCTGACCTTTCTGCCGAGGAACTCGTCCTTGAGGAGGAATCTCTCGCCTCCACTGAAAGCGGCCAGGCTGAAATCAGCAGCGTCGACTTCGATCTCACCTTCAGGGACGGAACTTATGGCGTTGTCATAGTTGAATGAATATGTTCCCTTGCGGTAGAAGTGCTTGTCGACGTCGCCCATCGGGATCGCCTTGCCGGCCTCATAGAAAAGCACCAGCGGGACCTGCAGGCAGGCCTTGAAGAAGTATCTTCCGTCCTCAGGTTCAGGATCCAGCTTGATGTCGATGTCGTTCTGCACGACCATCCTGAACGGATCCTGCTGACCGAAGTAGTAGTCGTTGTATGCCTTCATGTCGCTGTCCGGGATTCCAAGCGCCTGCGTGTTCATTTCCGCGACAGTCACGTCGTTTGGTATCCAGGCGTCGTAAGGGGCCGGCAGATAGAACTCCGACCAGAAATGGGTGTCGGGCCGGTTGCCGAGATACTGGAACCCGCCGCAGGCGCGCGCTGGAATCCCGATGCTCCTGCAGAGGGCCGCAAAGTAGGCGCTCTGGTAGCCGCAGTCGCCGAACTGGTTCTCTTCGACATATGTCGACAGCGGAACCCCCCATGAATCGTTCGTGTCGTATTCCGGGAAAGAATAAGGGACCTTGGCAGTTATGTAGTCGTTCAGTAGCTTCGCCGCGAGATACGGGTTCGTCTCGGCCCCCACGATCTGCTGTGCGCGGGCCGTTATCTCAGGGGTGACGGATACGTTGAGCGACGAGGTCGTATATTTCTTATATAGATCGCTTCCCTTGTCATATGGCAGGATGGCGGCCGGGTCGATTTCGAACCTCTGCTGGAAATGCTTGAACCGGATCTGGGTGCGCACCACGAGCCTGCCCTTTATCTCGCTGATTGGGATCTCAAAATATGCCATGCCCATGTCGGAGGCGGGATCCGTCCTGCTGACGAGATATTCGGCTGGTTCGATATGGATATCAACGATTGATCCCTGGCAGTCGCGTTCTATCGGCATTGGCCACCAGATGCGCACGACGCCATCCCCGTCCTTCGGGATCTTCGCCCTCAAGATCGAAAGCTGCAGGTCGGCGAGTATGTCCTTCGGGCGGTCATATGGCAGGTTGTATCCGCTGTAGTCGGCCTTGACGAAGCCGTTGAGCATGAAGTCCATGAACTTCTTCATTGGATTGCCGAGATATTCGCTGTTCGCATCCATTATGGACTGGTCCCTGTATTTCAGGTTGTCCAACTCGCTGGTGTAATAGAACGTCCTTCCTCCGTCCATTGTCCTGGTCAGGAATTCCTTTGTGGCGAGCCAGTTGTCGACCTGTGACGCAGTCGCCCAGGGATAATGCCTTTTTATCTTCACCTTGAACTGCCGCAGCGAATACGAGAACTCGTTTTCAATGCTGCGCATCCGGTACCAGCCGTTCTTGGCGGCTATAAGTTTCAAGGAGTCGTTGTCATAGGCATATAGCCGTGCCGCCGTGGAATAATCCAGCTGCGCCTTCGCGTATTCCTTGTTCGCCTCATGCGCCTGCCCGGCCGCATAGTAGAAGTCCCCGTCCTTTCCCAGGGCTGAAATACAGATCTGGAAGAAGATGGAGAACAGAAGAAAAATGAAGCATGATCTCGATTTCATATCCCCCCCCGGTGAAGAATCAAAATCCCCTGGAATCTGATGAAGGTCTCTAACTAAGAAATATAGCATGTTTCGTGCAGCATTGCCATACCGGACATGTATCCATTTTCCGGCAAGACCCTGTACTGACACCATGACAGATGGCAGGTGTCGGTGGTCGGTTCAGATCGAACAGGCAAGGATGCCTGTTTTACTCTTGATAACTGGCTAGACATTAATAATTTACATCATAAGTCTACTGCTTTAAAATGGTGCCGAAAATCCATCCTTCTGCTTTTTTTTCATATTAGTAATACAATTTGCTTGACATTGGTATTACCTTTAATATATTATGTCATGTTTAGGTAGATGGGAGCCTGTCATTAAATATTAATTTCAAGGGCTGGGCATGAACAGGAAAACAGACATCTTAAAACAAGATCTTCTCAAGTATATTCGCGAAAAGAACCTGGTCCTTGGCTCCCGCCTTCCTCCGGAATCCGATCTTGTGTCGGTTTTCGGAGTTTCAAGGACGACGATCCGCGGGACGCTCTCCACTCTGGAACGCGAAGGGGTGATTGAGCGCCGCCAAGGTGCGGGAACTTTTCTTGCCCGGCCGAATATTCTTCGCAACAACATCATATTGGCGATAACCCCATGTTTCTCCCCCAATCCGGAAGAGCAGGGATCCTATGATGTAATCATGGAAAGCATTGAGCAGCATGCCATCAACCATAAATATTCCATCACCCTCGGCCTTTCCGCGAACCAGCTGAGCCGCGTTGAGCTCCACATAAGGCAGGCTTCAATAAACAACGTCGCAGGGATCATCTATACCCCGATCTGTTCGGAAAACATCTATGAAGACAATATGAAGGTAATCTCGCAGATCGAAAACCTGCATGTCCCGTTTGTCCTTCTCGGCAACTATATCCGGAACGATTGCCTGAGCAGATACAGCTTTGTCGGAGACGACAATTACAGGATCATGAGCAAGGTTGTCCAATACGCCCTGGGCAAGGGATACCGCAAGATATCCTGCATCAAGGGATTCCCCCGCCTGCCCTCCTC
>CAZDNQ010000018.1:0-19720 GCA_964506605.1 uncultured Victivallis sp.
GCTCTCGCGTTTGGCTGTGATGGCCAGCATGTTGTTCTCGATGGTGGCGTTCGCCATGTTCTTGTTCGGGATGGTCACCTGATGGCCATTTAGCGTCCTGATCTTCGTGCTTCGGAACCCGATATGCTCGACCTGTCCGGTAACGGCATCGACCTTGATGACTTCACCCGCCTTGAACGGCTGGTCGATGATGACCATTATCGAGCCGAAGACGTTGGCTATGGTGTCCTGCGCGGCAAATGCGACAGCGAGTCCAGCCACGCCTGCGCCTGCAAGGAGCGTCGTTATGTTGATGTTGAAGATGTTCTGTCCGATCAGGAGAACCGAGAACACCACAACCACGACTTTCAGGGTCCTGCTGATCGCGGGGACTACGAGGTTGTCAAGATTGTTGTCGCTTCTCTTGGCAAAGTTCCCTACGACGTAGTCGACCACGGAAACAAGCCTGAACGCGGCCCATGCGACGGCAACGGCCGCAATTGCCGTGCACAATTTCCATATCAGGGCGATCACCCTGTCCGACATTACAGGGAACATCAGCGAGAAGCTGCAATACAGGCCGACGGAGAATATTATCATCGAAAGCGGCCTGCCTATAGCGGCGAAAATCAGGTCGTCCACCTCGGTTTCAGTCTTGGAAGCGAGCTTGGAAGCGTAATTTTCGATGAACCATCTGGAGAACCTCGCTATCAGCAGGGTGAGGATGATTCCGATGAAGAACATGTAGATGTCCTTTGCCGACAGCTTGTTGTAATTGAAATTCCTCTCAAGCTTATCGACAAGCTTTCCCCAGTATTTTTCTGCCGCATCGACAGGCTGGGCGACTCCCTGTTCGGCCAGCTCAGCAGGCTTCTTCACCAGCTGTACGGCTCCGGCTGGGACCTGTCCGTCCTGGGTGTATGCCTGTGTGAACGGCAGCAGCATGCACGCACCAACAGCCAATACGAGCAGGAATTTCATATGCAAACGTGGAAATGCGATCATTGTTCCGTCTCCAATTTTCTGATATCCGTCCTATTTCGGGCAGAACTATAACTTCTTTTCCATAAAAACAAACAGCCCATGCCCTGATTTTTGTAATCTTGCAAAACAAAATGTATAGTTGAATTCGGATCAACCCTGACCGGAGACGACGATGCAGAGGAAATCATTGCTGAAACAGATTGCGGACTGCCTTGAAATGGAGTCGGAAAAACGCGAGTTTGCCGAAATAGATCCGTCCGTACTGAAGGAATTCATGAAACTCGGGAACGGCACGGCTGCGAAACCCGCAAATACAGCTACCCGGCCGGTAGCTGTCCAACAGCCCCTGCGCGCCTCCGTGGCGCCTGCCGCACCGGCCGGCATCCGGATTGAGACACCGATCGCAAGCAAGGAAACGGATAAAGCTCCAATGGAAAAGCTCAACGTGGGTGACATGACGTACGAGGATCTCGTGAAGAAGGCCGCAACCTGTACGCGGTGCAGGCTGCACAAGAGCCGGACAAATCCAGTTTTCGCCGACGGCGCTCCGAATGCTGAGCTTATGTTCATCGGCGAAGGGCCCGGAAGGGACGAGGATGAGCAGGGAATCCCCTTTGTAGGGCGTGCCGGACAGCTCCTGACCAAGATGATCGAAGCGATGCAGTTCGACCGCAAGGAGGTCTATATCGCCAACATTGTGAAATGCAGGCCTCCGGAGAACCGTGCGCCAATGGACGATGAAGCGGAACAGTGCCTTCCGTACCTGTTGAGGCAGATCGAGCTTGTCAAGCCCAAGGTGATCGTCCTGCTGGGGGCTGTTCCGCTGAAATATATCCTCGGCCTCAACGGAATAACCAAAGTCAGGGGGAACTGGAAGGAGTTCAAGGGGATAAAGGTCATGCCGACGCTTCATCCGGCCTATCTCCTGAGGAATCCTCCAGCCAAGAAGGACGCCTGGGAAGACCTCCAGAAAGTTATGGCCGTTTTCGGGAAGACATACAGGAAAAACAGCTGACAGGAGCTATATTCCAGAAAGCTAATCCGGGGAAGAATGACAGAACAGGACAAAGGCGTATTCAAGACGGTCACGAGGACCCTGAGGAAGATCACCTTCGGCACGCTGCCGGAGAGGGTCATAACCGAGGACTGCCTTGTGATGATGAACGTGCCGTCGCTGATGGCGCGGCGTGATTCCGCATACGAGTGGGCCGCCTGCCTGCTGAAGAACCTGCTGAATCTTCCCCGCGAGAAGAGGCTTGACCTCTACAACTCGGTACTTGAGCTCCTGAACGCATCCATCGACTCAGGCGAATCCATCATCCTGATAGACCAGAAGCAGGGGCGGGAATCGCTGGAATCCATCAACAGGTACCTTGTCATGCTGAGGGACATTGTTAGGGCTGCTTCCGCGCTGGTGAACTATGAGACGATATTCATCAGCAGCGAGATGAAAAAGGAGGGCACGAACATTCTTCCCGAAGCCGAGATGAGGGTGATAAACGAGCATTTCAGGAACGCTGAACTTAGCATCTACAAGTCGATTTCCAACCTCATCGAGATCAACGAGCCGTCGATCAAGGGCTATAGGGAGACGCATCTCAGGAACATCTCGAAGGAGAGCCTGCTGAGGTATAACAAGACATACCAGGAATTCGAGAAGATCTACAAGGAATTCGGCAAAGCCATATTCCCCTCCAAAGTACAGGCGCCATGAGAAACCTGGCAAAATGCGCATGTCTCATCCTGTTTTTTTCATTTTGCTTCCAGCTTCTTTCACAGGATCCGCCGGACATCGCATCCATCCAGGATAAGGCGAAAGCCGGGGATGCCGACGCACTGCTCCAGCTGGGAAACGCATATTTCTTCGGCAGATACGGGATAGAACAGGATTACACCCTCGCCTTCAGCTCCTACCGGAAGGCCGCGAAGGCCGGCAACATGACTGCGGTGTTCAACCTCGGACTCTGCTATGACAATGGATTCGGTATACCCCGGGATCAATTCGAAGCGTTCAAATGCTACAGGGAGGCAGCGAAGGCGGATCTTCCACAGGCGCGCTACAACCTTGCGGTATGCAACATGACAGGACATGCGGATCCGGAAGATCCTTCGAAGTCATATCCCAGGGATCCATCTGCAGCGAAGGAAATCCTGGAAAAACTGTGTGAAAGGAATTTTCCGCCTGCATTTGCGAAGCTCGCAGAGATCTATCTTGCAGGAACAGGTTTCGGAAAAAACGAACAGAAGGCGTTTTCACTGCTGGAAAAGGGCGTGGCTCTTGGCAATCCGGATTCCATGCGGATGATCGCAGACTGCTACTATGGCGGAATCGGCTGCGGCAGGAGCGATGAAAAGATGCTGTTCTGGCTCGGGAAGGCCGTCGACTTGGGGAATCCGGAGGCGTGCGCCAAGATGGCGTATTTCCACGAAAACGGCATACTCGTCGAGAAGAACATGCAGAAGGCGGTGGCGTTGTATGAGAAGGCGGCCATGGCCGGACTGGAGATGGCCCAGGTGAAGATGGGAAGCTTCTACATGAAGGGCGACGTGGTGAAGCATGACTTCGCGGAGGCGAGGAAATGGTGCGAGAAGGCCGCCTCGAAAGGGAACGCCCAGGCGATATTCATCCTTGCGATCTTCGCAATGGAGGGATTCGGCGAGGAGAAGGACGATCTGAAGGCGGCGAAATACTTCCTCCAGGCGGCGAAGAAGAACGATCCGCACTCCCAGTTCAATCTCGCATGCTTCTACTACGAAGGCAGGGGCTTCGCAGCCGACAAGTCCGCGGCGTTCTACTGGTTCAGGAAGGCCGCGGAACAGGGGGATGCCAAGGCACAGAGGCGGCTTGCCGAGTGCTACATCGGAGGAGAAGGCACCCGGGAAGACATCAGGCTCGGTGTCGAATGGCTGACCAATGCCGCCCTGAACGGCGACAAGGAAGCCGCTGAAATCCTGAAAAGCCTCAAGACGGCGCCATAACTGTTATTATTCGTTTCACGCCCATTTCCCCCAGTTGAAATCAGGTGGAAACGGACTAGATTATCAGTTTGTGCCGGAATCAGTGGGTCCTCCATGTTTTTCCTCGGGGAAAAGCAGATGTGATTCCGGGAAAAACATACTGGCGTATTCATTATGGAACAGTTTCTCTGTCCGCACTGCAACCAGGTATTCAGCGTGCAGCAAAAGCCCGCTGATCTGCTCCTTTACTGCCCTCATTGCAATGGGACGGTATTCCTCCAGAGCGAAGATCTCCAGCCAGGCGCCGACCTGGGCGGATTTGAGATAATCAAGCTCCTCGGCAAGGGTGGAATGGGGAATGTCTATCTCGCAAAGCAGTCATCGATGCAGCGCCTTGTCGCGCTCAAGGTTCTCTCCAAGGCGAACGTCGGCGAAGGGGAGAAAGGCATCATCGACATGTTCAACAAGGAGATCCAGCTCTCCGGAAAACTGAACCATCCCAACATCATCAAGGCCATCAACGCGGGCGAGAACGAGAACTACTACTTCATGGCGATCACCTACGTCGAAGGCGAGGATTTCGAGAAGGTGCTCGACAGGGGTGAAGTCATCCCTGAAAAGGAGGCTTTCGGAGTAGCCCTGAAAATCTCAGACGCCTTGAACTATGCCTGGGAAAAGCACGGTCTCCTGCACAAGGACATCAAGCCCGGAAATATCATGATTGACAAGAAGGGTGAGATCTTCCTGATGGACATGGGGATAGCGCAGCATATGGTCTTCGGCAGCAAGGAGAGGTCAAAGGAGGTTCTCGGATCCCCGTTCTACATGAGCCCTGAGCAGGGGCAGGGACTTCCATTGGACTGGCGTACTGACATGTACTCGCTTGGAGCCACGCTCTACCACATGACGGTCGGTGTGCCGCCATATGACTCGAAGGAAGTCACGAGGATTATCGAAAAGCACATAACCGATCCTTTCCCTGAACCGTCCATCAGGAATCCAAATATCAAGCTCAACAAGAACACCGTGAACATCCTCAGGAAGATGATGGCGAAGAAACCTGAAGGGCGTTTCGCCTCATGGCAGGAATTCGACAATACTGTGAACAGGGCATTCTCCCAGTCGCCGAAAGGCAGGAAGCCGGCAACCGTGAGACACGCCTTTACAAGAAGCAAGGCCGCGCCGTCGAGCCCTGTCAGCTGGATGATGATCCTTATAAACTCCATAATCCTGATAATAGTCGCAGTTGTCGCGGCCTACTTCATCAATGACTACCGCAAGAACAACAACGCGAGGACAAACATGGAAATCGCCGAGAAATACTACGTCCAGAACCCGTTGGGCTACGACGAGGCAATACGGCTTTTCGGAATAGCGAAGGATTCGGCGAAGGATACCGGGTTCTATCTGCAGGTCTCAAGGAGATACGATGAGGTTTATGCGAAGGGCGCGGCTTTCAACGCGAAGGCGAAGCGCTTCGATGAGACCTGGGTGAAGGCCTATGGTCTTTTCATGTCCAAGAAATACCAGGAGGCGATCGATCTCATTGACTCCATAAAGGACATAGAGGATCCGGCGAGGAAGAACGACGCGCTGAAGTTCATCAACCAGATCAAGGAGGCGATGATCGCCGCGAAGACCCCTCCTGCAAAAACACCAAAAGGAAAATAAAATGTCCAGGATATCAGTTCCCTCATGGCTTGAATGTCTCAGATGCGGAAGCAAATATGATCTCGGAAAAATCAGATACACTTGCGATTGCGGAGGGCTTCTCGACCTGACTCGCGACCTCGGCAAGATCGACGGCAGGAAGCTGCGCGCCATATGGGATAAGCGCTGGGGGATGAAGTCAGGGATCGAATCCTCGGGCGTCTGGAGGTACCGGGAGCTCATACTTGACGCCCCTGACTCAAAGATAATAACAAAGCAGGAAGGTAACACGCGGCTCTATCCTGCCGGGAAGGCCGGCAGATATGCAGGCATCGGCAACTTCCTTCTCAAGCACGAGGGGGAGAACCCCACCGGCAGCTTCAAGGACCGCGGGATGACCTGCGGAATCACGGCCGCCAACATCCATGGCGCCAGGAAGGTCGCCTGCGCAAGCACCGGCAACACGAGCGCGAGCATGGCTGCGTACGCGGCCTCCGCAGGATTCAAATCGGTGATATTCATACCTTCCGGCAAGATAGCCTACGGCAAGCTTGCCCAGGCGCTCGCATACGGCGGACTTACGCTGCAGATCGACGGCAATTTCGACGATGCGATGACCCTCGTTCAGGAAATCTGCGACAAGCTCGACATCTATCTTCTCAACTCCATAAACCCGTTCAGGATCGAGGGGCAGAAGGCGATTTGCTTTGAAACCCTACAGCAGCTCGACTGGAAGGTGCCGGACTGGTTCGTGATACCCGGAGGCAACCTGGGCAACAACAGTGCGCTCAGCAAGGCGCTTATGGAACTGCATGAGCTTGGTATTATAAGGAAAATTCCGAGGATTGCGGTCATACAGGCCTCCGGCGCCAACCCCCTATACACCATGTGGAAAAATGACAGGCCGTTCAAGGCTGTAAAAAATCCTGACACGATAGCTACCGCAATCAAGATTGGAAATCCGGTCTCCTGGGAGAAATCCCTGCGCGGAATCAAATGGAGCAACGGAGTAGTCGAAGAGGTCACGGAACAGGAGATAATGGATGCCAAGGCGATGGTCGATGCCGCGGGGATCGGCGCTGAACCCGCCTCATGCTGTTCTGTAGCAGGCGCGAAGAAACTTGTCGATGCCGGAATCATCTCCCCCGGGGAATCCGTAGTCGGAATCCTCACCGGCAATGTCCTCAAGGATCCTGACGCGGTCATAAACTACCACACAGACAAGCTGAGAGGGCAGCACATCAAAGGCACATATGCCAACAGGCCGATCGCTGTGAAAGCAACACTTAAAGCGGTAAAGGCTGTCCTGTAATTCCGGAACCGCCTACCTTCTCACGCAGATTATCCTTCTGGAGATCCGTAAAGCTTCGCTACGGCTATATTCGGCGGACTTGAGACGCAGGCAACTTGCGGTCCCAGCTCCCAGGGCTTTACGGAAAGCATCTGCCGGACAAGTTCCTTTTACCAGCTCGCACAGGAGAACTCCTGAGACCGTGTCTCCGGCCCCGATTGGGTTTTCAATCCTGCCAACATCGGGAAGCCTGTACTCAAAGGATGCATTATTCCTTTCAAAGAGATATGCCTTGGAAGGGCCTGCAGTCAACGCTATCAGCCCGATATTGTAGCGTTTGAAGACTTTCCTTGCCGCCTTGGCAAGATCCTTTTCTCCAGCAAGGGCATTCAGTTCGGACCTGTTGATCTTCAGGACTGAGACGCCAGTCCGGAGGGTCTTATCAACTCCCTTATATCCATCAAGAAGGACTATCCTGCCCATTTTCATGCCCGCCTCTGCGATATCAGCATAGAAATCCTGACCGACACCGCCTGGATATGTTCCGCAAAGTGCGATTCCTGAACATGAGGATATTTTCCTGATAATCAGTTTTCTGAGTGATTCAACAGAACTGGCAGGAACATCGGCGGAAGGTTCGATAAGTTCTGTCATCTGTCCGTTTCTGGAGCTCAGACAGGTGGTGCAGGTCCGCGTAGGTGACTTGAGCCAGACTGCAAAATGGCTGATTTTCTCGGACTTGAGACCTTCGGCAATCTTCTTACCGGTATCCCCTCCAAGAAAATGGCATACCATAGAATTGCATCCCCATGAATTAGAGGCTCTTGCAAAGTTTATAGCCTTGCCTGCAGGAAATGTGGATATGGAAGCAGCCCTGTTGACTTCGCCGGGAATGAATTCATCAAATAGCAGCGTTTTCTGCCAGGCCGGGTTGAGCCCTACGGCAATCAGATATTTCCTCTGCATGGGTTCATTTTGGAGCATCGACCCATTCGCCCTCATGCCATATCAGCCCATAGTCGGAACGCAGGTTCCTTATCTGGATTTTGAGGTAGAACTCCTCAAACTGCTTGAGCGCCCATAGGAGGGAGAAGTATTCCGCGGCATCGCTGTTGGAGAACGCGCCTTTGCTGTCAACTGCATATATCTGGCTATATATAGCAACTTCCCTGAGAACAGATATGAACAGGAAATACTGCTGGGGAAGCTTCGAAATCTCCTTGTAGAAGGAGAAGAGCCTGAGTTTGAGGAAATTTCCATCCTTTGCAGCCTTCTTCAGCTTATCGTCGACCTTGGAAAGTCCATCAACAAACATGAAGAGCCCAACGGGATCTATCCTGACAAAATTCTCCCCTGAATTTATCTTGACAGCCCATTTACCAAGACTGCCCTTCGGCTCGCCGCCGAAAGAGACTTTCATCTCTTTTTCCCTGTAATATGGAAGTACGAAATTCTCATATATCAGTCCGGGGAGCGCAGACTTGTTTGCCTCTTCGAGGAAAGAACTGAACAAATCCTTGTTCTTTTTCTTTACTGAAGGATATCCATCAAGATATACTGGGGCTGTTTCATGCAATGACTTCCAGAAACCTGGAAGCGTGGAAGGAGTGTTTTTCTTAGATTTTCTAGTTTTTGCCATGAGCAAAACAGCAATCCTATATTAAATACAATCTCATAATATAATCTCACCTACGGCAATTTACACCCCCGACTAGGGGCTTTAATACAAAAAAAAAGGCGGGTAAAACCCGCCTTTTTAATCACGCAAGTGAATTACTCAGTCTTCGGCAACCGTGTCATCCTTTGCATCTTCTGGTGGGATTGCGCTTTGTATCAGATCTTCCCACACAAACGAGAAGCGTCCGACAAGCGTAGAGATTATGCTCTGCATGGATTCGCCGTTCTTTATGAGATAGACCCAGTTTACTATGATCCTGCGTTCAGCCGCTTCCTTCATGGTAAGCTGGTTGGCAGGCTTTACAGCTATCTTTTCAAGTTCGGCCCTGAAATTCTCAAGCTTCTTGTAGAATTCATCGCCAATCACATTGTAATCGATCTCTGTCTCAATCTCCTTGACAATCGCCTTGGCTATCTCCTTCGCCGTATTTTCATCGGTAAGAGCATCGGCGGATTCGCTTATGGGCTTGGCGTTGTCCTTGATTATCTTGAGGAACTGCGGGAAGAGCTCCGCCTTCATCTGGACAATCAGCTGCTTTGCATTCTGGTCTATGATGTCCTTCACAAGGTCTTCAACCTTTGGAATTGCATCATTTATGGCTTCAACAGCCTTGTCAGCCAGCACCGGAGCATTTTTCTTTGTCTGCTCAAGAAGCGCATTGTTAAGATCAGGCAGGGAATCCTTGATCTTGTTCTTGACCACCGCCGAAATTGAATCCGGGGTCGTGTACTCCTTGATCTTTGCAAATATTATAGAAGTATAGGCAAACACGAAGAGGACAAGTATGCCATAGACAATAGCATAAAGCTTGGTCGTGCTGAGCGCCTTGTTCTTCTTTTCCTGTGTAACCTTGGCTATATGGTCTACTTTGGCGAGAATTTCGATGTTGTTATTCATTTTGCACCTCCACGCAGGGCTGGCCTACTACCTTTTTCAGGATTGATCTCATATATGCCCAGCTCAAGCATAGATTCTATCAGGGCAAGCTTTATGTCGTTCTTCTCCATCTTGTCCATGGCTTTCATTTCCTCCAGATCCGAAAACTTGTCGATGGTCTTCTGCATCTTCTCAAAATCGTCATAGACCATTTCAACCCTCTTTTCAAGGGCCGCCGTGATGTGCTCGATGAACACACTCTCAGACTCCTTGAGCACCTTCTCTATCTTGTCCGTTGAAACCTTGGGATAGGAGGCGTGAATTTCCTTTTCCATGTCGGCGATGGATTCGGCAAGCGCCTTCTCAAGCTCATCCTTGACATAGCCTTCCATATATGCCTGGAGGTTGCTGAACACCTTCTTCCCCCTGGTCTGGAAATTTGGCAGCTCCTGCTTGAATTTCGCTATCAGCTGGTTGGTTATCTCCGGAAACACCTGCTTTATCAGGCTGTCCTCAATCCTCTTGACATCCGGATCCGTCATCAGTTCCTGCATGTCCTGCCCGAACTTCTTGCCGAACTGGTCAAGGCTGTCAGGCTTCATCAGGCTTCTTGAAAAATTCCAAATGTTCCAGGCAAACAGCAGTATCGCCAATAATATCAGAAGAAGCCCCACCCTTGTAATAAGAGCTTGTTGCTTCCTGGCCTTTTCGATTTCCAGAAGATCAGACTCCAGCCGCGTCACATTTGACAGAAGCTCCTCTCCCCCATTTGGTTTTTTAGCAGAATCAGCCATGATTCTACCTCCTCCCTCGTTTAAGTTTTTCAACCCATTTTAATCTTCGATAAACTCAAATTTAGCCTCGGACAAGGGCAAAGTCAAAAACTTTGTCCACTAAAGTATACAATTTTCGATGATTTTTCCGAACACATCTGTAAAATCCTGCCTTTCCTATTAATATATTGCCGTTTTGAACACCAAACGACACTATTCCAAGGAGATTCAACAATGTCAGAAGAAACCAGGAAATTCCAGACCGAGGTGCAGGAGCTGCTTAACCTCGTTATCCATTCCCTTTATTCCAACAAGGATATCTTCCTCCGGGAACTTATCGCAAATGCCGCAGACGCCATAGACAAGGCGAGATTTGAATCACTCACCAATCCGTCGCTCAAATCTGACTGGCAGATAAAGGTCGAGCCTGACAAAACTCATGGCACCATAAGGATAAGCGACAACGGCATCGGAATGACACGCGCCGAGCTCATAGAGAACATCGGCACTATAGCGAAATCCGGTACACGCGAGTATCTCGCCGAACTCAGGAAATCAGACTCCAAGAACCTCCCGGAACTCATCGGACAGTTCGGAGTAGGCTTCTATTCCGCCTTCATGGTCGCCGACAAGATTGAACTGGTCACCAAGCGCGCTGCCTCCGATGAAAAGGCCATCCGCTGGACTTCCAAGGGCGAATCCTCCTACACCATCGACGAAGCGGACGCGGCTGAGCATGGCACCAGCATAACAGTCCACCTGAAAGCAGACTGCAAGACCTATCTCGAAGACTGGAAGATCAGGGAAATCGTCAAGAAATATTCCGATTTCATCGAGCACCCGATCAAACTTGTCTCCATGAAGAAGCAGAAGGACGAGTCCATGGCCCCGGAAGAAGAGGTCATCAACTCCCAGAAGGCGATCTGGCTCAGGCCTGCAAACGAGATAAGCGACGAGGAATACAAGCAGTTCTACGCGCACCTCTCCCATTTCGACACCGACCCCCTGCTCCACATTCATTATTCAGCCGAAGGCACTTCCGAGTTCAGGGCGCTCCTCTTCATCCCGTCAAAGGCGCCTTTCGAGCTCCTGATGCCGGACCAGCACAAGCTTGGACTCCATCTCTACATCAAAAGGGTGTTCATCTCCGACAACTGCCCGGGCCTCCTCCCTGAATACTTCCGCTTCATCAAAGGCGTCGTGGATTCCAGCGACCTCCCGCTGAATATTTCCAGGGAGATGCTCCAGGACAACCCCGGCATCCACAAGATATCCAAGAACCTGGTCCGGAAACTGATCTCCGAACTCAAGTCACTCATGGAAAAGGACAGGGAGAAATACGATTCATTCTTCAGGGATTTCGGAAGATTCGTCAAGGAAGGCGTCCATTCCGATTTCCAGAACAAGGACAAGCTTACGGACCTTCTTCTATTCGAAAGCCTCGACAATTCAGACAAGAAGCTGATCTCAATCAAGGAATATGTCGACAAGATGCCCGCCGAACAGAAGGAGATTTATTACATCTCAGGCGAATCCAGGGATGCCTTGTCCAAGTCTCCGCACCTCGAATTCCTCAGATCGAAGAATTTCGACGTCCTCCTTATGACCGATCCCATCGACGAATGGATTCTCCAGTCAATACCTGAATATTCCGGCAAAAAGCTGAAGTCCGCAGGAAAAGGTGATTTCGAACTTGATGAGAAGACCAAGTCCGAAAAGGATGACAAGACCAAGAAGGCGACCGAGGAGCACAAGACGCTCATCGAGTGCCTGAAGAAAAACCTTGAAAAGGACGTCAGGGACGTTCGTTTCTCCACCCGTCTCACGGAAAGCCCCTGCTGCCTTGTCGGCGGCGAACACGATCCAAGCCTGCAGATGGAGAAGATTTTCAAGGCGATGAACCGCGAAATGCCCAAAATGAAGAGGATACTCGAACTGAATCCCGACCATCCCCTAATCGAAGCAATGCAGGGACTCTACGACAGAAGCCCGTCCGACCCGAAACTTGCGGAATTCGCAGAACTCCTCTACGATCAGGCGCTCCTGACAGAAGGCGTGCCTCCACCGGATCCTGTAAAGTTCTCACGGCGGATTGCAATGCTCATGGTCGACGGGATAAAGGGAAAATAATCCGTTCTCCCGCTTGATTTTTCGCCATAATCAAAGTATAAAAGGCACTCCCAAAGCGCTTTTTTATCAGGAGAGGTGGCTGAGTGGCGTGTCGCGCCGTAGCCATGAAACTCGAACTAAAGGCGTAGGCGGATTTAAGGCAGCGGTCTTTTAACCGCTCAATTAAATATTTTGCATGTTCTTTTATCTTTCATAAGTTTACGGAGAGGTGGCTGAGTGGTTTAAGGCAGCGGTCTTGAAAACCGCCATAGCGCTTGCGCTATCGGGGGTTCGAATCCCTCCCTCTCCGCCATTTTGCTGTATTTACTTCATTATCAGCTACTTACACGCTTATTAATTCCCGCCATTGGCATATTTGTGCCATGATTTTATATTCAACTGTACATAAACGGAACAGGAGTTTCCATGAAAAACAAGTATCTCGTCCAGCGCGGCGACGCATGGCATTTTGACTGCAAGCTCCCAAGAAGACTCGGCGGTTCACGCGTCAGATGCAGCCTTCTGACACGGGATGTCATCCAGGCGCGGTACATCAGGGACACGTTCCTGAATCCGATAATCGCACAGGCCGGGGCGATTACCGCGCTGGAGATGATTGCGGATGAAATAAAGGAAATCAAGGAGAGCGCAACGGTACAGGTGCAGAATCTCAAGAGGAATATCGCAAAGCCGGACCATGGATTCACAATCCAGGAATGTTTTGATAAATATCTCCTGTATCTGGAGAAGACCAATCTGCGCAAGGCGTCTTACAAGAACTACCGTTCCGGCATAAGGTCGGTGATTGCGGCCATGGGCAACAAGGAGATCGACTCGCTGACAAAGAACGATGCGACAAAGGCGAGGGATGCGCTCCTCGGCGCGATAAGCGCAAAGCGCGTATCGTTCAATTTCCAAACTTTCAGGGCGTTCCTGAAATGGTGCTCCACGGAAGGGCTGTCCTATTCGAACATCACTGACAGCTTCAACATCACCCTGCCCGCGCCAAGGACCGAGCATACCGCCACGATACCGAAGGAAAAGGCGGACGAATGTATGAACTGCCATCCCAAATGGAAGCTTGTCCCGAGAATCTCCAGATACACCGGAATGAGGCTCCATGAAATACTGAGGCTTAGGAAGAAGGACATCGTCGAATCCCACGGCGTCAAATGTATCCTTGTCGACGAGAAGAGCAAGACGCACGAGCAAAGGCTGGTCCCGATCGCCGACAAGCTGCTCCCCCATGTCAGGGAGATATGGCAGATAGCGAGCACGGGGAAGAAATTCGACAAGTACAACAAGCTCATCAAGAAAATCAAAGGCTGCGAGAAATGCAAGTTCCATTCATGGCGCGTCTACGCCAACACGCAGATGATGGAACAGGGTGTTGACAGGGCCGTCAGGATGAAGATCCTCGGGCACAAGGACGGGGATGACATCCATACCGGCTATACTTTCGTGGAGCTGACGCAGATGAAGAAGGCGGTTGACACGATTCTCTGACCGTGACATGCACAAGGGGAATCTGTTTCTACATGAATTTTCCAAGGAGACGGGAAAACATCTTCCCGAGAGACAGGAAAAAAGGACAGGAAGAATATCGCTTGTGGGGGTCGCAAGGCCAATCCCACCTGTCCTTAATCAGTGATGTAATATTAACCTGTCGAAATAGTTTCAAATCATCTGGTTCCTTCGGCCCTGCTTTCTCCTCCCGTATTTTCCTTCCGGCAGCGGTCATCATGTCCGCCTGTGCGATTCATTCCCGCAGCTGATGTTGTTTCCTGAACGTTAGTACGGCGTGATCCTTACGCTCGGGGAATAGTTCATCCAGATTTTGCGCGGGTCCTGAACAGAGGGGGCAATTCCTTTTTTTCCAGGCTCCTCCTGCAGTCCGAGTGGCATCTGTTGGCCATCTCCCGGAGAGAAGACGCGCTTAAGGCCTTCGATTCCGTTTTTCCTGTTCCAGTTCTGCATGAGCCCGAGGAGCTCCGCCGCCGTGAAGTATCCGATTTCATGTCCGCTTGCCTCCTTGAATTCCCCATCTGTTATACTATACGTCTTTTTAAAGTCTTCAACAAGCTTCATGTCTGGTTTTATCCTGTGGGTGTACCGCATTGAAAGGGTCGTAACCGCCGTGACCGATCCACCCTGTGCCCTGATGTGCTCTATGAGTGACATGAAGGTCCTTCCGAATGTGTAGACGTCGTCTACAATAATGTACTGTGCGTCGCGTTCCTTTATTGCCCCGTCATAGACAATGGGGTTGTTGAGCCTGTCTGTATGGTTCCTGCCGGTGTTTGGCGCTCCGGCCTTCACGATGGTCCTAAGCACGTCGACATTGGCGTTCGCGTTCTTCTCCAGGTCGAACGCGAGGATTTCGGCATATGCTACTGGAATCGTGTTGAGTCTCATATTCCTCTCGGCATTAATCACAGGCACGAAATAAATCTTCCTGTCCAGGTCGAGATGCCGGAGCATATATCCCAGCCGTATGGAACTCCTCTGGTTGAACACCAGTGACTTTACAAGTTCCAGTCCCGCGTCGGGATTTCCATTGTATTTCGCCTCCTGGTATCCGGGCACCCTCTTCATGTAGGCGATGGACGTGTGCGAATAGCATATGCTTAGGGAATATGGCAGATCGGAAACCTTGACTGATCTCTGTGGAATCATTGACGCCTCACTGGGTTATTCCAAATGAACGCTGCTGCTGGAAGCCCGGCGGATATGCGACAGGAACCGGCAGAATGGCCGGTATGTCCTTCCTGTTCCCCCGGCTGATGATTTCATCGAGCTTCAAGGTCTCGATTCCGGATTTTACCGCATCATGTATCTTCGCGAACCTCTCCTTTAGATCGTCGGCCGAGTTCCCCCAGTTCTTTATGTACAGCTCGGATTTGTTCTCAATCCCCAGCATGCTCGACAGGACATATGAGAAAGCCTCGGCTTCGCCCTCCCGGAATCCCCTCTCATCATGGATCTTCCCATAGTCTGCCTTATTGTTCCTCAAATCGTCGCCGTGCATGATGTGGTGTCCGAGCTCATGGAACAAAGTCGATATCTTAGATGGAACCGTCATTTCCGGCCTGTTGTCAATGACTATTTTCCTCTCGCTGATCACATAGCACCCCTTTGCCGTACTGAATAAAGGCTCTTCGGATATCGCGACATTGTAGTTCTTCCTTATGCCCTCCTTCAATGCCGAGAGCGTGCTTTCACTGGCAGATGCATTCCTGTTCCTGTATTCAATTGAGGAACAGGCTCCGATCTCCCTGGCGTTGGTCTGCCCTACGTCGAACACCGCTCCAGACTTGAAGGCAAGTCCTTTGAGCTCGTTTCCTGTCCTAGGATCAATGCGCGGAATCCTCTTTCCTTCCGCATCCAGCCTGAAGCTTCCATCTTCCTTCTTCTGGTAGATCTTATATTCCACTGGAACAAGTATGGGATATCCTTTCTCCCCTCTAAGCACATGGACATTCTCGCCATTGTCGTTCCTGAGCTTCGACCAGAACTGGAAGCTCTCGACAAGTTCGGGGCTTGTCCCTCGTCTCATCGCCTCAAAGGAGATCAATATCTGGTTGCCAAGGGAATATTTATAAGTTTTGCCCATGAAGGCAAGATGCCTCCTGATCTCCGCCTCGGTCTCCGGCGCGTCCAGCCTGCCCGAGAGGTTCTCGAATTTTTCATTTATGGAATCAACCAGGGACTGCCGTTTGGACCTGGCTTCAGATTCCTTTTCACCGAATCCCTCCGTATCTTCTTTTATACCGAAAGAGCTTTTCATCGCATAGTCGATTCCAGACTCCCTGAAGCTCCTGTATCCGTCGTATCTGCCGATGATGACATGATCGAGGACGCGGATGTCGAAGAGGCCGAGTGAGTCTGCCACCTGCTGCGTCAGCTTGATGTCGTCGCTCGACGGATCGCAGTTCCCCGACGGATGGTTGTGCGAGAGGATGACTCCGACGGCGTTCAGTTCCAGCGCCCTCCTTGCAATGTTGCGGGGATATACGATGGCGTGGTCGGATGTCCCCTCGGAGGCGGTCTCCATGGAGATAATCTGGTTCTTCGCATCAAGATAGACGGTCTTGAACTGCTCGAATATCGAGTCCTGGAAGGATGTCCTGAGATATTCCGCGACCTTCGCCGGACTGTCCATCTTCTCGGGATTGTTCCTCAAGGTCTCAAGCAGATAGGACGCGTTCAGCCCCTTCACGGCCCTTATGCCCCTCATCTCATCCTCGTCGAAGACACCCCTTGTCTTTTCGCTGCCGTCGAAGATGTCCGAGAGGGAAATATCCTTTTCTGAAATCAGCTTCAGCTTTGATTTTACATCCCTGCAATGGACAAGCTCCAGCAGGAGTTCGATCCTATCAGCTCCGGCAAGACTGTCATATCCATAGGAGCTGAGCTTGTCCCTGATCTTCATCTTGGGTCACGCCTCCTCGCATTTTATTTCTGAAACCGCCTTTTTGAGGAACTCCAGCTTACTGTCGAGTTCCTTTTTCACCGCCGGCGATATCTTCAGTGCAAGAATGACAGGCAGGGCGTTCCCGACCACATCGACATGGGAAGACAGTTCGAGGCATGCTGCATCGTTCCTTGAAACCTCCTTTTCAATCAAGCAGATCCTCGATGAGCCCTGCGGGTTCCTGAATCCTACAATGCCCTTCCACCTCCCGTGCTTCTTCAGGTAGAAGTGCTCGTAGCAGAGCTTCACCGGCTCCCTTGATCCTGTCTTCGGGCAGGCAAGTCCGGAATTGTAGATGTGCACGAAGTCGTCGTCGAGGAACTCCAGCTGGTTCATGACCGTCCCCATCTCGTCCTCCACATGCCATCCGTGGATGATCTCCCCCTCGTGCAGGATGCTCTCCTCGAAAGGCTGCCCGTACATCCTCCGCAGCGCGGAGACTTTCAACGCCATTGTCATTTTCCGTTCCTCCCCTTTCCAGTATCCACCAGTTCGTCTATCTCCTTCCTCCCCGTCCCGCAGGCGGCCTCTGCTCCCGTCTTCTGGAAAACGATCTTCGACGGCTCGTTCCTGCCGACAAAGTCCTTTATCTCCTTCTTTTCCTTTCCCGGTCCGGTAAAAAGGATGGCGGCGGCACAGGCCATGACAGCCAGCGCCGCCGCCATTGCAAACAGGCAAATCCTGAACAGTTTTTCATTTTTCATGTTCATGGCCTTATCCCCAGGGATATGCCTGTGGCGTGTATGACCTTGTTGGTCTGGATCGAGCGGAACGGCTCGGTGATCTTCGAGAACCTCTCCCTTATTTTCGCCATGATCTCCGGATACTGCGCCTCAATCTTCAGCGCGATCCGCTTCATCATGGAGCTGTTGAGCCTCAGCGAGGATTTCATCCTCCTGAGCGCGACGATGCTTTCAAGCTGGTCCCTTGAAAGGCCTCCGACCCATTCGTCGTGCTTCGGGTTGTTCTTCCGGTATTCGGCTATGTCCTCCTTTTTTATAGCCCCCACCGGACTGTTGTTTATCCTGATCCCCTTGGCCTGGGCGGTCTCGGCGATCTGCTCGCGCACCTTCCTGTTCATGTCGTCCACCGGAAGGGACGCGTAGCATTTTTCAAGCTGGGTCTTGAGATCCGAAAACTCGGGGCTCTCAAGAAGATGCTCGAACGTCCTGGCGAAATTGCTCCTGCGCCTGGAGTCGCGTATGTCGTTGCGCGTGATTTCGTTCCTCAGCGCGTCATCCGTCTTCCCGGATATGTCCATGTCGTCCACAGGGTTCTCCTTCCTCCACTGCGCGGCATGGTCGTAGCTGAGGTGGCTGAGCCCCACCTTGGTGTAATGCTCGATCACACGGGGTTTGTCTACCGGTTTCCGCTGGTTTTCCTTTTCAGGAAGTTCCATTGACTCGTTTTTCTTTTTCTGCGACATTGAATGCCTCCTTCGGGCCAAGCCCATTTTTCCGTTAAACCTTTTCCTGCTCCACGGGATTCTTCCTTTTTTTCGCGGTCTCCCTGACCATCGCCGCGAAATCCCCGACGATCTCGCCCCTGTCGTCCTTCGAGAGGGACAGGGCCATCAGGAACTCGACTCCGGGGCTGAACCCGTAGGTCTCCCTGATCTCCCTGTCCGCATCCGCATAGATCCCGTTCAGCTCCTCGGACACCGCCAGCTTCACCGTCCTCTCACTCATCTTTCTTCTCCTCCTCTTTTTTTTTATCGGTCTTATCGCACAGCCTTGTGACCACCGGCAGGATCTCCTCCACGGCGACAAGGATCTTAGATCCGCCGTTCCAGAACTCCTGCTTCAGATGCCCTTCGACATGGACGCGCGAGCCCTTTTTGAGGTTGGCGGCGACGAACCCGGCGGAAGCGCCCCAGAACTCAAGGTCGATGAAGACCGTCTCCTCCTTTGATTCATTATCAGTCCTGAACCTCCTGTTCACCGCCATCGCGGCATTGCATACTGTTTTTCCGCTCTCCAGCTTCTTAAGTTCCGGATCACCTGTAAGGTTACCGAGAAGAAAAATCCTGTTGACGCTCATCGACCTCCTTTATCATTTTGGGTTTCTTATTTCTTCTATCATCTTCTCATGTTCGGCAAGCTTCCTCATGATCTCCACGTTCTGCAGCCGTATCTGCTCCATCATCCTGATTGAGTTCTCAGCAACTGAAACCATGTTCTCGGTAATCTTCCGCTGCTGCCCGATTTCGGATTCGAGATCCGCAGGTGAAACATTCCGGACGCCTTGGCCGTCCTCGGTTGAGCCCGGCAGCGGCGCTGGAAATTCCGTATTAGGCCTCAGGTTCCATCTAGGGGACTCCTCTATCCTGTAGAGGACGTTCTTCTCGTACATGATGCTTGGATCGGCGGGATCGACGTATCTCCCGACCGTATATGATTTCACATCCTCTCCATACCTGACGCGCTCGATGTCGTCCTCCGGAATATTCATGCCTGCGATTTTTGCAGGCATGACAGGCTCCTGGACGGCCGTATTAATGCCCCTGCCTGTCGTGCAGCCTGACAACAGGAGGAGGCAGGACAAAAAGATTGCAATCGCATGTTTCATCTGGGTTCCTTTTTTTGAACTGACGGAGATCTTCTTGCAAATTTCGATCCGCCGACCATTGCGTCGGCCATGTCGATGGTCTGGGTGACATACAGGTAGAACCGCGTGCCCGCAGGACATCTAACGAACGAGCCGTCCTTTGAAATGGACTCAAGCATCTTCTTCGCGTACATCTGTGCCGCGTTCTGCAGCCCTTCCGAAAGAGCGTCCTTCACCGTTCCTCCCGAGGAAGTCTGAGTATAGCCGGATCCGTAATATGTCGACTGTGTTGAAAGCCCCTGCCCGACACCCGAGAGGAATTCGGAGGCAAGCGCTACGAGCATCTGCATGTCGGTCGTATCTATGACGCGCCCCCTGATTCCGGCGGAGCCGTCCGTGAT